>NZ_JAMPKJ010000017.1 GCF_039962115.1 Funiculus sociatus GB2-C1
GTATTTCATCAGATATTCTTATGAATCAGACTGCGTGATCGCTCACCCGTTTTTTGCGAGCGCCTTTGTTTAGACCCCATATTACCTCAGCATCGACTTTTGCAAGAGGTCTAATCATCCAGCCTTGAAGACGACCGCTTGCACAGACATTGGCGGAAGTATAACCGTAGGTAACGCGAACCCAAGTATAACCATTGCCTTGCTGAGTGCCTCCGCTAGGATCGTTTAAAACATCGGCTCCCGGTCGAGCGACGCGCAAGATACGGCAGCTGGTGCTGGGACAAGAGCGGATATTAACGGTACTCAACACGTTATAAACCCGACCATCATCTGTCGCTGTCCCTGCCACACCTGCACCGAGTGCGTTTGCTGTACCTACTCTAGCTTTTATGGATTGGCGGACGGTATCGGCTTCACTAACCGCACCTCCTGCTTGTTCTGGTGCGACAGTTCTGGGAGCAAACTTATTACCTGCGTTAGATGGTTCGGCTAAATTTTTGGGAACGGCAACACTTAGTGTAATTCCTAATAGAGTAAAAGCTGTTAAGCCAGCGCCAATTTTTTTGAGAGTTCCTAGTTGCATAGCAGTTTTGTGTCCTTTAATTCAGTCTGCGAGTGTCTTTTCCTCGGCATGGTATTAGACACAAATACACAAACAAATTTTTCGGAATACAACACACTGTGCAATAGCAAATCACCCGAAAGGGTGATTCTTTATAAAGAAAGGAACATTTAAAGAGATAGACAGATCCCAGTGCTACCTAAAGGGTGAACCTTGGTGTTGTGGGTGTCAAAAAATCAACAGTTTGCTGTGGTAAAAATAGCGTCTTCAATCGCTTGAAGAGCATCTTTCAAGTCATCGTTGACGATCTGAATATCAAACTCGCTGGCGGCGGCAATTTCTGCTTGGGCGTGACTGAGACGGCGGGCGATCGCTACCTCAGAATCCTGTCCCCGGCCTCGTATCCGGTTTTCTAGCTCGCTTACAGAAGGAGGCATGATAAATATCCGCAATGCCTCTGGGAAATTTTTCCTGATCTGCCGCGCCCCTTCGAGTTCAATTTCTAAAATCACCCACTGTCCTTGCTGGATGTGTTCCTCTACCCGGCGTTTGGGAGTGCCGTAATAGTTTCCGGCAAACTCAGCCGATTCGAGTAGTTCACCAGCTGTTACCATTTCCTCAAACTGGCTGCGGCTGACAAAATAATAGTTTTTACCGTCAATCTCCCCAGGACGAGGGGAGCGAGTGGTGACAGATACAGAAAAATATAGTTCTGGATGACGCGCTAGAAGCGATCGCAGCAGCGTGCCTTTGCCTACTCCACTCGGCCCTGTCAAAACAATCAGTCTCCCTTTTCCCATACTCTTCTGACTCATGCAACAAACTGTAGACTTTCTACTTTAAAACATTGAATTGAGACTTTGGACTATAGGAACTATATATTTCCTTCGTCTCTCAATAAGAAAGCTTTCAGGCTATCCCCCAAGAAAGAAGCGCAGCAAAAATGAATAATTTTTGCCTTTTACATGATTGCCTTTTTAGTCTTTAGTTGTTGGCGCTACCGTCTTTGCCGATAACGAAGCGATGGGCAACAGTTTCCGGCTGAATAGCCGAGAGAATGACGTGGCTAGAATCAGTAATAATTACTGCTCTGGTACGACGCCCGTAAGTGGCATCAATCAGCTGGCCTCGATCCCTGGCATCGGTAATGATCCGTTTGATCGGGGCAGATTCTGGACTGACAATGGCAACAACTCGGTTTGCAGACACAATGTTACCAAAACCGATGTTGATTAGCTGGATGTCCATAAAAAACTAACGGCATAGCCGCATAAAAAGCTTCATAGAGTCTAGTTCCCATGTTATCTACAATAATATTGACTTACAAGCTTAAAATCCACGAAAAACCCCGTTTTTAGGTACTAACTGCTTTTTTTTACCTTTCAGTTCTTTTTAACTCTTCCAAAAGAAATAGATAAAAATACCGGTTTCATGTGAATTGCTTCCAGATCAGGTGACTTAGTTAGCAAGGATGGAAGTAAACTAATTGTGAGCTTGTAACAATAAAAACTACGTTCTCTCGTGCAACTTGTTGACTTTACTACCCTAACTGGTGCTTGTTGCGAACTGCGCGATGAATGGATACCAGCGCGCACCGAACAGGTTTATCAGCGCGATCGCTTTACAATATCTCTAGCACTGCGAACCTTGAAGCGACGGGGTTGGCTGACCATTTGTTGGCATCCGCAAGCGGCTAGAGTTTGTATAGGAAATCCACCGCCCCGGATACCGGATACATTTACCTTCAGCGACCAGCTGCGACACCAACTGGGAGGATTTGCCTTAGTGGCGATTGAAGCGATCGCGCCTTGGGAACGAGTGCTAGACCTGCAATTTGCCAAACGTCCCGGAGACCCGGTATTCTGGCACCTGTACGTCGAAGTCATAGGCAAATACAGCAACGTTATCCTCACAGGTGCAGACAACCTAATTGTCACCGTCGCCCATCAAGTTAGCAGCCAGCAGTCCAGTGTCCGTCCTATCCAAACCGGACAACCTTACGAAGTACCCCCAGCCCTCACCAATACTACTCCCAGTTTGAGAGAATCCCAAGAGCGCTGGCAAGAGCGAGTCAGTCTTGTACCAGGAACGCTGCGGCGGAACTTACTGAAAAACTACCGTGGTTTGAGTCCAGCGCTGGTGGTATCAATGGCACAAGCCGCAGGTCTAGATTCAGAGGCTACCACCGATAGCTTGATATCATCCGACTGGGATAAATTATTTCAAAAATGGCAAGAGTGGCTGCAAGTAGTTGAACTAGGGACTGGGGAAGAGGGGAACCGAGGTAGAGGGGAACAAGGAGAGAAGGAAGAAGCGTTGTCCTCCCTGTCCCCAGTCAACAGCCAGTTTGATCCCGGCTTTACACAAGATGGTTATAACGTCTTAGGTTGGGGTATTATCAAGCCTGCCTCATCAGTCCAAGAATTACTCAACCGCTACTACACCGACCAACTAAATCAACAAGAATTTAACCAGATCCGCCATCAGTTAAGTCAGAAACTCAGTAATATTCTGCAAAAATTGCGTCAGAAAGCTTCTACCTTCAAAGAACGCTTGCAGCAATCAGACCAAGCAGACCAGTACCGAGAACAAGCAGACTTGCTGATGGCTTACCTCCAAGACTGGGAACCAGGGATGAAGGCGATCGCACTCAACGATTTTGAAACAGGTAAGCCAGTCACAATTCCCCTAGATCCAGAAAAAAACGCTGTCCAAAATGCCCAATCTCTCTACAAGCGACACCAGAAACTAAAACGCGCTCGTACAGCCGTTGAACCTTTACTCCAACAGGTGCAAGAAGAAATTGACTACCTGGAGCAAGTAGAAGCAACCCTTACCCAGCTTGATGCTTACGACGACCCAGAAGATTTACAAACGCTCTTAGAAATCCGCGATGAACTGATTGGGCAGAAATATCTAGAAGATCCAGACAACCGCAGCCGTAGGGATGAGGAAGCGAGTCACCCCTACAATTACCAGACACCCAGCGGCTTTGAATTACTCATTGGGCGCAACAACCGCCAGAACGATCAGCTAACTTTTCGCATGGCTGGAGATTACGACCTCTGGTTCCACACTCAGGAAATTCCCGGAAGTCATGGCTTGCTGCGCGTCGCACCGGGAGAAGTCCCTGACGAAGCCGATTTGCAATTTGCCGCTGACCTAATTTCCTACTACAGCCGCGCCAGACAAAGTGACCAGGTTCCAGTGGTCTACACTCAGCCCAAACACCTCTACAAGCCTAAAGGTGCTAAACCTGGGATTGCGATTTATAAGCATGAGCGCATCATTTGGGGTCGTCCTCAGAAAGCCGTCAACTATCTTTAGTGTGAAGATTTCAACAAAATGTAAATTTTTATGATCCAAAGTTTGTATTTCCTGTTACAGTAAATATTAAGAAATCTTTTAGGCTGGCGGTTGGGAACGCGCAGGTTAGGATTTCCTCAGATCAACGACAACAGAATCAACGAGTTTTTTGCGCCAGCTGTGGTAACAGCTGGTCTTTTTTATTAGGTAGAGATAAATATCTATTGAAACATTAAATTTATCAATTAAAAACCCAATTAGTTTTCCGGCTTTTCGCCTTTTTTGAGCTTTTAACCCGTTCGCGCCAGTAGCAGACGGTATGGGTACGGTGTTACGCCCCAAAGCAACCAACTTGATCATCAAGCCTAACGACTAAAAATGGACGCGATCGCTATTGTTCAGAATATTACGCGATCGCTGCCCTGGATATCCTCTATTTTCGCTATTCACCTTTTTCCTAATCTGCCATCGGCATAGCCTTGCTTGAGCGGGGCTGTAACAATTAAGTTGCTAAAAATAACCAATACGGAGGGAAAACGGCTTTTTCTCTCCGTATTAGCTTTTTTAGCTTTCTCAGTCTTGCTCTGTCTAAACTTCAGCAGCAAATAAACATGAGAGTATGTAATAATTTATGACGCTAAAGTAATGATTTATTGCACCCAGCTAAGAATAACAACAAAATTGGCTGTATCCTAGCTTACAATTGGCAACAGAACCCCTGTGGAAATTACTGGCTGGGTTTATATATGCACCTAAACGGTTTGCCTATTCCTTCACTATCTCTAGAGCCTGCCATTGAGCGTCAACCTCTAACCGTTGCGCCTGACACACTTCTAGTCGATGTTCTGGCGCTCATGAGTCAGTTAAGGAGTAGTTGTGTGCTACCCAACAGGATAGAAACAGATGCCAATGACGTTTCAGAAGATCCCATAAGGAGGAATTATCAGAGAAGTGTCGCATCGTCCACCTCTGTGTTTCCAGAAAGGGAAAGTGTTCTTGACACCGCCGATTCTTCCGGTTGTTACGTATTGGTCATAAAAGGTACGCAGCTAGTGGGAGTATTCACAGAGCGGGATATAGTCCGACTGACTGCTGCTGGAACTTCCCTAATAAACGTAAAAATAGGCGATGTAGTAATAAAAACAGCGATTACACTGAGGAAATCGGAAGCTCAGGATGTTTTCACTGCCCTTTCTTTATTTCGTCAGCATCGGATTCGTCACTTGCCAATAATGGACGATAACGATCAAATTGTTGGGGTAGTGACAAACGACAGTATTCGCAAAGCGCTGCAACCCGTCAATCTCCTGACGCGATTGCGATATGTCTCTGATGTGATGACATCTAAAGTCGTTCATGCACCTTTAACCGCTTCTGTTCTAGATTTAGCCCAGCTCATGGCTCAGCAGCTAGTCAGCTGTGTAGTTATTACAGAACAGGGACTGGATATTGGGGACAAGGGACTAGGTAAGAGTCCTTGCAATCCCCAATCCCCAATCCCCAATCCCCAATCCCTAATCCCCAATCCCCAACCCCTAATTCCAGTGGGAATCGTTACAGAGCGAGACGTTGTGCAGTTCCAGGCGTTAGAGTTGGACTTATCAAAAACGCAGGCTCAAGATGTAATGAGTACGCCCTTGTTTTGCTTGCGTCCCTCAGATTCCCTATGGGATGCCCATCAAGAAATGCAACGGCGGCGTGTGCGGCGTTTGGTTGTAAGTAGCGATCGCGGACAACTACTAGGCATCGTTTCCCAAACCAGTTTGCTGCAAGTGCTGAACCCAGCAGATATGTATAATGTCATCGAAGTATTGCAGCAAGCAGTAGAAGAACGAACCAGCGCATTAAGAAACAGCAACGAGCGGCTGCGTTCCGAGATTGCTGAACGCAAACGAGCAGAAAATGCATTGCAGCAAGCACACGATGATTTAAAAATACAGGTAGAAGAACGAACTGCCGAACTCAATAAAGCCAATGCTCTCCTCAAACAAGACATTATTGAGCGCGTCTCAGTAGAAGCGGCATTGCGGCAATCAGAAGCGCAATTAAAACAACAAGCCCAGCATCTACAACAAACTCTTGACAAACTGCAAAAAACGCAAGCTCAGCTAATTCAAACAGAAAAGATGTCAAGTCTGGGGCAGCTAGTTGCTGGTGTTGCTCATGAAATCAACAACCCCATCAATTTTATCTATGGCAATCTCAACTACGCAGATAAATATGTCCAAGATTTGCTGAAGCTGCTGCAACTCTTTAGCAAGCACTATCCCCAGCCAACATCTGATATTCAGCGCCTTACTGAAGAAATTGACCTAGATTTTCTCAGTACAGACCTTCCGAAACTGTTAGCTTCGATGAAAGTGGGAGCGAACCGTATCCGGGATTTAGTGCTGTCACTGCGGAACTTCTCCCGATTAGATGAGAGTCTATTAAAATCTGTTAACATTCACGAAGGGCTAGATAGTACCCTTTTGATATTACAAAATCAGCTAGAAGCAAGAACAGGGCGTTTTGGAATTAGAGTTATTAAAGAGTACGGCAACCTGCCTCTTGTAGAGTGTTTAGGGGGTCAGCTTAATCAGGTATTTATGAATATACTGAGTAATGCGATTGATGCCTTGAAAATGCGGAGCGGAGAATTTGAAATTCCCTCTGAGGATAAGGGGCAATGGGAAATCAAGCATGGGGAGGAAAGTACCAATTACCAATTACCTACTATTCGGATTCGCACCGAAGTAGTAGACAAAAATCAAGTGGCGATTTGCATTGCAGACAACGGCATCGGTATGACAGAGGCAATCAGTCGTCAGATGTTTGACCCTTTCTTCACAACGAAACCTGTAGGCAAAGGCACTGGGTTGGGATTGTCAATTAGCTATCAAATTATTGTGGAAAAACACGGCGGTCAGCTTCAGTGTAATTCTGCGCTTGGTCATGGAACAGAGTTTATAATTCAAATTCCGATTAGACAGCAATCTCACCCCAAACCGGTTTATCGAAACCGACGATTAAAACCTACTATTGAACGAAGCGGAACACAGAAAATACACGAGAATGAGTGTGTTTGTGAGGGATTAAAAAGGCAAGATTAAAAATTAATAAAAAAATTCTATAGGAGCTTAATTTTTTGTGCTGGGGGCGATCGCATTCTGCCGTGAGAAATAACCCAAAAAAATGCGCGATCGCTATTTTATTATTTCTACAATTTCAATAGTAAATTGGTTACTCAATTTTATTCAGCAATTGAAGGGTTGGGTGTGATACGTATGTAGGGACATGGCATTGCCATGTTTTTACTAAGGTGGCGAAAACAAAACAATCGCGATATATTCCACCCGACTGAGAAACCCTATATTTCTACAGCCGTCTTATTTAATTTGTAACCTTTAGCCCTTTTAGCCTGTCGCTCTCGTGAGGAGACGCTACGAACGAAAAAATACTTTATAACTTCTGCAAGGATAGAGACAACTTCCCAACCTGCGAATTTTGTAGCGTCTGTCCTGGCTTAACAAGTGTGTCATTCTCTTTTGCAGCCTAGATATGCCCATAATGTCTGAGCTACTACAGAAACCGTATTCAGTCTATTTGCTGCTGCGGTGAAGAACTTTTTTGATTACAGTGGGATTATCTACTGTATTGCTGTCGTTCAGCGCAAAGAATATGAGTTTACTTGCCAAGCAGCTGACCACTTATCTCGCTTTGTTGGCTATCGGCGGTGGTGCAGGAATATATGCCAGTCGCTATTTTAATGCTGACGAAACTCGCGTTAGTAGCGGACAGCAGCAAATATTTCCCCCAGCGCTACAACAAATATCTCCAGGGCGCGGGTCGTCCCAAGATAACCTGAACTTTATTGCTGAAGCTGTAGAAAAAGTCGGCCCTGCGGTGGTCAGAATAGATTCGGCTCGTACCGTGTCCCAGCAAGTTCCGGATGCTTTCAGAAACCCCTTTTTCCGACGCTTTTTTGGCAACGAAATGCCAATTCCCCCAGAAGACCGAATTGAGCGGGGTACGGGTTCTGGATTCATTCTTAGCTCAGATGGCCGCTTGATGACAAATGCTCATGTTGTCGCTGGGGCAGATACAGTTAAGGTGACGCTCAAAGATGGCCGGATTTTGAATGGTCGTGTAGTGGGGACAGATCCAGTTACTGATGTGGCTGTGGTCAAAATTGATGCTAATAAGTTGCCGTGGGTACGGCTGGGAGATTCGGAAAATTTGATACCAGGTCAGTGGGCGATCGCTATTGGCAATCCCCTCGGACTAGATAACACTGTAACTGTAGGCATCGTCAGCGCTACAGGTCGTTCCAGTTTACAGGTGGGTGTCCCTGATAAGCGAGTAAGATTTATTCAAACTGATGCGGCAATTAACCCCGGAAACTCCGGCGGCCCGTTATTAAACGCCCGTGGCGAAGTCATTGGCATCAACACAGCAATTCGGGCAAATGCTCAGGGACTCGGTTTTGCTATCCCGATTGAAACTGCTTCGCGAGTCGGTAATCAGCTATTTAGCCAAGGTCGTGCTGAACATCCCTATTTGGGAATTCAAATGGTGACGATTACCCCAGACGTGAAAGAAGAAATTAACAAAAGTCCGGAAGTACAATTTAAACTCACTCAGGACAAAGGTGTTTTAATCGTGCGAGTCGTCAAAAACTCACCAGCAGACCGCGCTGGCTTACGTGAAGGAGATGTTATTAAAAGAATTAGCGGTCAACAAGTCAATAGTGCCGATCAAGTACAGGAACGGGTAGAAGCTAGTTCAGTTGGTGGCAAGCTGGAAGTAGAAATCAATCGCAACGGTCAAAACCAGAATGTCCAAGTCCAACCCGGTGCTTTCCCTGTTGAGTAGTTTGACGCTGACGATTTTCCCTCACTTCGCATCTAACCCAAATTCCGCACCTTCAATTGTCCTATGTGACAACTGGGGGTGCGGAATATAGGTAATAGGGCATTTGTTGGGTTTCGCGGTTGCACAGGCCCAAGCTACTAGGGCTTACTTGTCTACGATGTTAAAGGGCTTTGACATTGCCCCTGCTACTTACGACGACAGATAAGTGTACCGACTCAGACTCTGCTCGTAGTTTTGCAGTAAGCGCTGGGATTCTTGTATAGTAATCCGCTTGTCTAGTAGCGCCTGTTCGCATAGACGGCGAATCTGCTCAATCAAATCTTCAGAGTCGTACTGCACGTAACCCAACACTTCCGTCATCGTGTCTCCCTTGACTACGTGTTCAATTTTGTAGGCTTTGGGTGTCAGCTGAATGTGGACAGCGTTGGTGTCGCCAAACAAATTATGCAAATTGCCCATAATTTCCTGGTAAGCGCCATTCAGGAACATTCCCAGGTAGTAGGGTTCTCCCGGCTTTAGGTTGTGCAGCTCTAGAACTGACTTTACATCCCGCAGGTCAATAAAGCGGTCGATTTTGCCGTCGCTGTCGCAGGTGAGGTCTGCCAGAATCGCTCGCCGCGTAGGTTCTTCATCTAACCGATGAATTGGCATGATGGGGAATAGCTGGTCAATTGCCCAACAATCTGGCGCAGATTGGAATACAGACAGATTGATGTAGTAGATGCTCGCCATGATTTTTTCCAGGTCTTCCAGTTCGTCAGGAACGTATTCCTGCTTTCTGGTAATCGCCAGAATTTTCTCGCAACAAGCCCAGTAAAGCCGTTCGGCTCTGGCTCGTTCAGTCAGGCGTAAAATCCCCAAATTAAAGCGGCTGATGGCTTCTTCTTTGAATTGAGCCGCGTCGTGATACAGTTCTTGAAAGTTTTCCTCATTGATGGATTGGTAGGTTTCCCAGAGGTAACGAATAATTGCTGATTCGCCTTCTTGTGGGGGTTCGGGTGCGCCAGAGGGGACATCACTGGTGCCAAGAACATCAAAAATCAACACTGACTGATGGGAAGCGATCGCTCTGCCACTTTCACTAATCAGCGTTGGAACTGGCAAATTGTGTTCCGCGCAAGCTTCCTTCAACTCTGCCACGATATCGTTGGCATAGTTCTGCATATTGTAATTTTTGGAAGCGTAGAAGTTGGTTTGAGAACCATCGTAGTCCACTCCCAAACCGCCGCCGACATCG
Organism: Funiculus sociatus GB2-C1; assembly: GCF_039962115.1. Taxonomy (NCBI): domain Bacteria; kingdom Bacillati; phylum Cyanobacteriota; class Cyanophyceae; order Coleofasciculales; family Coleofasciculaceae; genus Funiculus; species Funiculus sociatus. Next base: position 9,960 of record NZ_JAMPKJ010000017.1, read on the forward strand.
AGATATTTCATATCCGCTCCCAGATGGGCTAACTCGACGTAAATCTTGCTAGCTTCCTGAATTGCGTCTTTGATAACGTTAATAGCAGAAATTTGGGAACCAATGTGGAAGTGCAACAGCTGCAAACATCCCAGCAGATCGGCATCTCGTAACTCTTGTACCGCCTGGATAATTTCTGGAATGGTGAGTCCAAATTTAGCGCGATCGCCTGTAGAACTTCCCCAGCGCCCCACACCTTGGGTAGAGAGCTTAGCCCGGATACCCAAAATCGGTTTGATTCCTAACTGGCGACTAGCTTCAATACACAGCTGCACTTCTTCAATCTGCTCTAGCACAATCAGCGGCGTTTGTCCCAGTCTTGAAGCCAACATCGCAGTTTCGATGTATTCCCGGTCTTTGTAGCCATTGCAGATCAACAGCGCTCCTGGCGTATCCAACAATGCCAAAGCAATCATCATTTCTGGCTTAGAGCCAGCTTCCAAACCGAACTGATGCGGCTTGCCAAACCGCACCAGATCCTCAAGCAAGTGTCGCTGCTGGTTACACTTGACAGGGTACACCCCTTTGTAAGCACCGGGATAGTTGTAACGAGCGATCGCTTTAGCAAAGCAAGCATTCAATCGCTCGATCCGGTCTTCCAAAATATCAGAAAAGCGAATCAGCAATGGCAGTCCCAGATTACGCAACTTGAGGGCGTTAACCAGTTCAAATAAGTCTAAAGATCCACCGCGTTCCCCTTTGGGAGAAACCGTGACATGACCCGCTGCATTAATCGAGAAATACGGTTGACCCCAGCCTTCAATCCGGTATAAATTCTCACTATTTTCTATTGCCCAGGATTTAGGCGAGTCTTCGCGGGTCGTCCGCGACAAACTCATTTGAGGTTGTTTAACAATTGCCGATGCACGGTCATTTGATAACTTGTCCGTGTTGACTTCATCGGTTTGTGAATGTTCTGGAATTGCAGAAGTGACTTGCTCACCCATTTTCTTTCTAACCTCGCTATACCCTGTCGAGTAGCTAGTCTATCGTATCCTGCAAGATTAAACTGCCATTTTGTACCCAGCCTGTATCTATGGTTGGATGTCTAATAAACTCACCTCTATTGTTAACAAAATTTGCTGGGGGATTGGGGGCTGGGGACTAGGGGACTGGGGACTGGGGACTAGGGACTGGGTAAGATTCTTCGCAATTCCCAATTCTTAATTCCTAATCCCCAATCCCCAATCCCCAATTCTTAATTCCTAATTCCTAATTCCTAATCCCCAATCCCCAATCCCCAGTCCCCAATCCCTTCTTTTTGCAATTTGCCTCTGCTAAGTTATACCTGTTGTTCTAAACTTTGATATAAACTACCCAATGTTAGTCAGTTGTGCCAGTTGAGGGCGTTCAATGCTCAATCAGCCCGATAAGCCTCATAGACAGCGCCTCAGTGTTCATTTTCTGCACCAGATGCTCTACAACTACCCACTTGCCTTCTGGGGTGGCTTGTGGGCATCGGTAGTGGTAATTGGTGCAATAGCAGCGCTGGGTCTGGTCAGTACCGGCCCAATCAAGGAAGAGAAGCCTGTACTTGTTAATCCTGTACCTGCTCAAACAACGGTTCCGGAATCCTCAACGCCTCTACCCAGCTTGAGCCCGACTGAGGACTCCCAGACTGCCCTACCCGGCTTCACGGCGGTTCCAGAACCGGAAGTGGAAGCTCCAAAGAAAGAGAAAGTGCCTTCTTGGTTGTATGCTGCGATCGCGTTCGGCTTTTGTGGCGGTTCTCTTTTGATAGCGCTGAACGTAAATCGTACATCTCGGCGTAAATCGCTCAAACGTCCAAGGGCAGGTACAAAACCCGTCCCTAGTTCTAGTGTCGGCAAAAAGCGAATTGCTAAGAGCAACACCGCAACGCTGGCGCGCCCAATGCAACGCCGTCCCATGTTGCAAAATCAACCATCTGTAGATGGGATTCAAGTAGCGCCCATCCCAAGGACTGCATCCGCAAGGAGTGAAGTAACAGTGGTGCCTGCGGAGGAGAATCATCCTCTAGATTGGGGCGAGGAAAGTTTGGCAGAAGTTATGGATCTGCGAAAGCGGCAGCCTCTTGCAGCACTGCTAAAAAAGTAAAAAAAGAAGGGACTGGGAAATGGGGACTGGAGAATAGGGACTGGGTAAGATTTCTTCCAATTCCCAATTCCCAATAAAAATTCAAGAGGCAATTTTTAATTTTTATTGGCTTTTTGCCAATCTTGAATTATTTTTTCTGACCAGAGCCAGTTTTTACTAAGCGCCTCTGGTTGAAAATTAACGGGATCGTCTGTCATCACCTTTTGGCGAAGTTTTTTAGACTCGTCCAAAAGTTTTGTCCGCTTATCATCTGGCTGAGTTTTCGCCAATTCCTTCAGTCCCAGTGCTAAGCCAGCATAGGTAGTCAAGGTGTTTTGATTGGGCTTGTTTTCTCCAGTTAAATATAAAGCATCAAACAAAACCTCATTAGCACGCTTGAAATTGCCTTCAGCATAGTAAGCGAAACCCAAAGCATTGAGGTAGGCGATAGATTTGGGTTGTTTTTTGACAGCTACCTCCCAAAAACGACGGGCATCATCTAGACTGTAATCCTTGTTGCCAGTTTGAATAGATTGCCACGCCAAACGACCTCTCAAGAAACTAATTGCAGCGTCATCAATTTGCTGGCGAGAAACAGTATCTAGCGCTCCTTTGGCTTGCTGCAATGCTCCTCGGTTGAGCAATTCTTCTACAGCAGGAACTGCGGCGGCTAAGTTATTTTGACCGAACTGTTCAATTGCGGCAACTGTGACTGTGGAGGTGTTGGCTGTTTTCAAATCAACAGCTTTGAGATTTGAACTGGGTAGCTGGGTAACTGGCAAAGAGCTTCTTTGGGATTCTAAAAGTTCTCCAGGCTGGGGCGAGCGACTTTGGAAGAACCAGTATCCTAAAAGCGCGATCGCTACCGCCGATCCTAACGCCCCCAACACCACTGGAACGACCTTAACCCGTTGTCTCCCGCCCTCACCACGTCTCCAGAAGGGCGTTGGTGGCCTTATGGCACCAGAATATCCTAGTAGCGATGTCTCCGACACCGAATTCTTAGTAGGGGCTGACTGGGCAGTAGGGGCAGGCTGATTGGAGACTGGGGGCTGAGGGCTGGGGATTGGGGGTTGGGACACAGAGGGATGGAAAACTACATTGTCTCCCCCGCTCTGAGTCTCCCCAGCTGGCGTTCCCGGTTCAGGGTTGAGCTGGCGCAGCAAATCCGCGACTAGGGCGATGTCGTCCTCGTCGCCAGCATCGTCATATAGATCGTCAACCGGATCTGCCCAGTCTGGTTCGTCATACTCATCGTATAAATCATCATCCTTGGGCGGTAGATTTGAATTGTTGTCGGGAGTTAGGGAACCGGATCTAGACACAGGCGGGGCAACAAATGTAGCTTCTTCTTCCCCGGTGAGTGTACCAAGAATTCCCGCCCAAGGAAGGTCTGTACCAGCAGCGTCAGTCAACTGGAGGCGTTCGGCTCCCGCATTCATGGCGTGATGGGCTGGTGTCAAGTAACCGTCAAATTCCGGGTGCAGATAAAGGATGGGTAAAGCCCAGTAAAGCTGGCGAGAACCATAAGTAGATATTAAATTCTGCCGCGCTCGACTCAAGCTCAGGTCTATGGGATAACCTTGATTCAAATTGCTGTAAAACCGGCGCGCCAGCGTCAAAGCTACCCGATCCGGAATCCGTTCTGCCATCGCCAGCACGCTCTTGATTCCGCGCTTAACCAAAGCGTCTGCCAGGTTTCGCTCTGCTGCGCCATCGCCGGAATTTGACATTGCGGTATGAGCGCCGCGACAAGAGTTAAATACTGCCAGTTGAACGCCGTTATTTACCAGCAACCCAGCTAGGTCATCACCGCTTAAAGTCTCCGTTAAGCCAGTTTTGCGACTAACCAGGTAGAGAGCGCCGCCATCTGCGCCTTGGTCGCTATGCCCTGCATAGTGGAAAACTTGATACTGACCTTGTTCTAGTTCGTGCGTCAGTTGTTCTGAGCCTGGTTGATCCAAAACAGTGAGCTGAATTTCTGGCAAGCCATTATGAGAGCGTTTACTGAGTTCTGCTTGCAGATGGCTTGCTTCTTGTTTGAGATCCAAACTTTCCTGGTCAGTCGGGGCAGCGATCGCCATTAATATTTTTATTGGTTGATTTGCCTGGGAAGCTCCTGATAAGGCGGCACCTCTCAACCTGCTATTCACCTGATAACGGGAAAAGGCGACATCTGTGCCTGTTGCCAATGGGCGCTCGCCATCGTGCAGGACTTCCCAAGGTAGGCTGAGTAAGCGGGGGTCTTTGAGTCCCAGCCGCAACCGCAGCACTTCTTGTCGATGTTGCGCGATCGCTTGGGCAATCATCCAACTATCTCGCAGCGTACCTTGAAACAACGCCTCGTAAAGCTGCTGACCCAACGCCACCAGGTTTAGAGAAGATTGATGTGCCTGTGTGTTGTTCGATGCCGATCGAGAAGTGTCGCCTGGAGACAAAACCATCAACAACGGGTCATTCATCAAGTGCTTGGCATCGGCCAACCACCCCTCCACCTGCCACGTCACTTGCTCCTCGGCCAATGGCACAGCACCGGGTGTACCAACACATTCTGTCCGCACCCAATATTTATTTTCCCCTAAGGGATTTACAGAGATGTGAAATTCCTGAGCCACTGCTACCATGCACTCCTGCTTCAGTTAGAACATCTGTCTGCTCTGTTTTTGGAGGAGGAGTAATTTTTCCCCTCTTTTCCTAGATAGATTTAATTTACTTAAAGTTTCCATAAATTGCAGTTTCTCCTTCTCTGATGGTACATACCTGGTGAAGCGAACGAGAGAAGGATAAAAGACTTTTTTTTCTAAGTGCCTAGAAACGTAATTCTTGGAGGCTCTGCCTCCCCTAACGAGAGACGGAGTAGTAGTTTAAGTGAGGCGGTCGCCTCACAGCTGGCATTCCTTAGAACCAAAAAATTTTCCTGGGATTTCTCCGGATAAGTGGTGTAAGCCAGAGAAAAGTAGATTGGTAGATGCACCCTGATTGACATCCCCTGGCTCACCGGTTTGAGCCGGGGATTTTTTTTTCAAGGTCAGGATGGCTAACCAGAATACAATTAGCCATCCTGACCTTAGCCTTAGTCCGAACTCAGTTGCTCAAAAGAGTTGACTTCCAGAACCGGGCCAATCATGGCGAAAGTCATCACATCTTTTTTGACTTCACCTTTGACTTTTACTTTCAGTCCCGATTTGCGTAACTCTTCCGGGGGTTTCTGGAGTTCGTAGGTTTCGCCATCGTCGGTGACTAATGCCCAGGTTCCAGGGCCGAGTCCTTTGCGTTCGATGGTGCCTGTTACTGAAATGCTCATGCCGTTTGTTTCTCTCCTTGAGAGGCTAGATAGGCGAGTCCGTAACACAGAAGGGCGTTGGTAATCAGGAAGGTGCGAGCGATCGCGCCCTCACCCAACCACAATACTGCCGGATCTACTACGGCGCTCACCACTAAACAGGATGCCACACCGACGGCTGAACCGATAGCAAACCACTTCCAGCTGCGGTGTCCCAGTAGCAGTGCTACTAAAATAAAGGGAATTAACACGCTGGCAAAGATCGGATTCAATAAACCGCTTCCTTGAACTGCACTTCCCAACTCAGGAATCGAACTACCCATGACGCGGAACGGCCACTGGGGAAGATCGAAAATATAGAACCCTCGCAGGAAAAATAAGCCAGAACTCCCAGCAAGTAATCCACTGGCAAGCGACCAACTCCAACCGAAGGGGAAATAATTCCGCAAGAACCAAGCTAGGAGATAGGAACCCAGTACCATCGCCACTTTAGGCAACAGTGCCACAGCACCGCCATCAATCCAGAAGCGAGGATTGAGATAGCCATTGTCCCGCAGCCAGCGGAAGAAATCACGGAAGGTAATTTGTCCGCGCAGGGCAAGTTTTACAGCAGCACCAGCATCCAAATGGCCAGCACCGTAGTAGTTGAGTCCGTCATCCTGAACCGCCCGTGCTGACTCCTTAAGAACTTTCTCAATGTCATCTGGTTCTGTCACGCCAGCGGCTTTGATTAAAGCTGCAACTCCGGCTACGTGGGGAGATGCCATGCTGGTGCCTTGGAAGGCGGCAAAGACGGGGATTAAATTATCATTTTCGTCATAGCCGATGGTTTCTTGCAGAATTCCACCAGCTGCTGAATCTCCCTCTCCTTGCATTGCTCCACCGGGGGCGGAGATATCCACACCAGCACCATAGCTGGAGTAGAAGGCTTTTTCCCCAGATGAATCAATGGCGGAAACACCGATGACGTGGGGATAACGAGCTGGATAGGAGGCAGAATTCTCGTTAGAGTTGCCTGCTGCGGCGATGATGACGACACCTTTGCTGTGGGCGTAGTTAATCGCTTCTTGCATAATCTGGCTTTCACCGCCACCACCCAGGCTCATGTTAATCACATCAGCACCGTTATCGGCGGCAAACTTAATTGCTTCGGAAATATCGGCAACTGTACCGCCGCCACTGGAACTCAAAACCTTGAGGGGCATGAGGCTGGCTTCGTAGGCAACACCTGCGACACCGTAGTTGTTATTAGTAGATTGAGCTACGGTTCCGGCTACGTGGGTGCCGTGTCCGTTGTCGTCGTCGGCTTCTACTTTGTCGCTTACGAAGTCGTAGCCTTTGACGAATTTGGTATCTTTCAAGTCAGGGACTTGGCTGATTCCGGTGTCAATTACGGCAACTGTAATGCCTGCGCCTTTGGTTTCGTCCCAGGCTGGTTCAATGCTGACGTTACGCAGGTTCCACTGCTTGCCGTATAAGGGATCGTTAGCTCCTCTAAAGGCAGGCTGCGCCTCATCCTTGCTGGATGAGAATGCCCGGTAATTGGAGTTGCCGGGAGCTTCCGGCAACTTATACATATAATTCGGCTCGATGTATTCTGTCAGTTTGGCTAGACCGGATTTTCTCAAGGCTTTCAGGGTAGTGCGATCGCCTTTGACGATATACACATTATCCGCCTGGGAGAATTCGCTGTTTAGTTGTGCGCCGAGCGATCGCACCTGCTCCTGCCGCACCTCGGCTGGCACGTCCTCGCGGAAGTCCAGCACAATCGTCTCAAATTCTCCCTGAGCTGCTAATCCCTTGAAGTTAAACAGGGCAAATCCTAGCCCCAATAAAAACAAGCACGCTATCAAAAGCTTTCTCATAACCACCGTCTCGCGATCGCCAGTTTTCTCCCCACGATAACTCATGCCTCTGGCAGATGGTGTATTTATTTTTTTATTATTTTTTAGTTTTGAGATTTATATAACTCTTATGTTGATGTGCTTTATCGGCTTGTCTCCCTCTCCCCTAGCAAAGCAGCTGTTCTTTAACGCCTCCCTGCACCTTGGCTAATCTCTGGACTGCCATAATCGGCCGGTTCGTAGTTCTGAAATTCTATAATATTGTGCTGTTTTACTAGGGAAAATACCATTTTTATATTAATCATTTGCATCATAATAATTAAAAGAACTATACTTATAATTTTTAGGAAACACCCCATCACATCCCCTTGATAGTAGGTAACTTCTGCACTTTCAAATTGTTGAAAGGTAAAAAGCTTTTTGTTAGTTTGAATATTTTTTAAGGAATATGTTCCATAAGTTTTTCTCAGTGGTAATTAAGAAAAATTAACTTTTATAAATTAACAATTATTTGGCATTGTCAACTATCCAAAGTATGAGAAACATTTTGCTAAAATATAAATGCCTGGTAAAGTTAGACTCGGTTTTAATCGACAATTCTCAGTCTGCCAAGCTTCACAGCAACGAACATTTTGTCGATTAGAGTTTTCTCCAGGTCGCTGATGGAATCCTTGGATAGCAGCACTGACATCAGTAGATGCTGATCCATGCGGGAAATTCTACGAAAGGTAAATATCTGATGAATCACTTGTTCAATAGTGAACTGGGTTAGGTCAATTTGAGATTGCATCCTGATTCGTAAAATTCGATATTCTTAATATGAAGCTTTTATAAAGAACATCAAGTGATAGAAACCTGTAGCAAGATGTGACATTTTAGATGTAAATTTTTGATTGAAATCCCAAAGTTTAAGCGATCGCGTTGGCTAAGAGATTGTGACTACCTCTTACTGGCCCAAGTGATCCGGGTCACATTTGACTTTAGGGAAACCGGTCGTCTTCCTAAATTTTTCAGATAGCCTTAAGCCTCAAACCTTTACCTGGCAAAGGATTCGGATAATTTGATCGTCGTTCCCAGTCAGAAAATGGGAACGACGATCGGCGGTGAAAAGGAAACAGAGAATCTGAGGCGGCCGCCTTAGTGTAGGCATTCCCAGCCAGAAACTCCTCATGAGAGACAGCCCAAAAGTTTTGGATCTGGGCTTGCTTTACTTCCAACCTCTGCTAGGCTGCAAGATATTAGGATAATTTGAGGGCAAAAGTCCGACGATGGAACGAGGTCTCTTGTGGTTGCCCCTCTTGGCAGCATTTATCTGGCTGGCTTGGCAAGGGTGGAACGAGTATCAAAAAGTTGAAGCATATCGCCGCTGGGCAGGGCAGTTTGAACGGTCTAAGTATGATATCTATGCAGTGCTGGCGCAAAATGACAGTAATTTGACTTGGGGAAAACCCACGCGCAAAGGCCCGGTGGAGGTGCAGACATTTTCCCTGAATGATGTGCAAGCTATTCGGTTGCTGGTGGATGACAAGCAAGTTGACTTTGATTCACCGCCTAGTAAAGGTCGCGTTGCTTCGCTGGAATTTGTATTTCCACTTGCTGCTGTGAAAGTTCCTTTTACAGAAATCCCTCTGGCAGTGCAATGGGGAAAGTTTCTTCAGCAGGAATTAGAAAATATGGCAGAGGATAACGGGTAGCGATTTTTGTACCGTAGCTGTAGGTATTAGACAATAGCGTTTGGGATTAGCGACTGGAAAATGGGGACTGGGAAAGACTCTTCCCAATTCCCCATTTCTCTAGCTTGGTTGCAAGCCGTGATTGTGAATAATAGTGCAGATCCTGCGAGTTTATGAATGCGGCTCCAGAGGAGTTTGGAGCCGCATTCACAACAGCAGCATGGGCAGATCAAGCGCTCCAGAACTACTCGAAGGTTTCGAGTTAGATGTATTGTTGAGCGTGCAATGTCTGAAGATAACGACTACGCTTTAATCCGGAAAATTGCCAAATGATGCCAGACATGAAGATTGTAAACAAGCTCTCCTAGCAGGGTTCTAAATGCACGGTTGCCAGCCTATGGAACCTGCTAATTTAGTTGCATTAGTTGCGAAACTTGATGGACGTAATACAAAGGAGAGTTTCGATTTTTGAGTGACAAATTACTGGTTTGTAACTCCTGACTCTTGACGTGTTTTTGGGTGCTAAAATACAATTGCTTTATCAGGGTCTGAAGAAGCTTCCTGCATACGCGGACATACAGATGTAAACACTGGAATTGCCAATTGGCAACCTTGCCATCCAGCTTGAACTGAGACACCAAGAGTCTTACAACAGCCGCCTCTTCTTCCTATTGGATCGTAAAATTGACAGTACCGACAGGCTGAAACTGGAGAGTTTAAGGTGTTCATAAAAGCGTTTCCGTAAAAAAAGAATCACAAGTGCGATTGGTCTGTCTTTAATTAGTATGCAAGTAATTTTTTACAAGTAGCTATAAGTTGTACAGTTTCAACTTAAAACATTGCATTTCATCACAAAAAGTGATTAAGTTAGGTAACTCAATAGTGGTAGTTCACTGCAACGAAAGTTAAGCGATCGCAACATTCTTCTCGTTTCCGCGATCAGTCTGAAAACGCTTTTCAAGGGACGATTGCCTCCCATAAAGCAATAGAGTTCTCTTAAGAATATTTGTAGGAACGAAAGCCAAGACCCATAAGCACTTGTTGGTTGAGGTTATTGCGGCCCAACCTATAAAGGCTAAACATCTAAGCCCGGCAATTTTATTGGGTGAGGTTGCAAGGACTCAACCTACAACTGAAGCCCCATCCCTATTAAGGGTGGGGTTAGGGAGAGGTATAAATGAGCTATTTTTAAGTCAAAGTCTCCTATTAGGCATTCTCCAGGCTGAAGCCGGGGAACGCGGCACAAAAATGACTGCGAGTTGCCTTTTTTATAGAGAATTAAGTTTTTCAATCGCCGCAATCGGCAATAATAAAGTATCTTCAATATGCGATCGCACGGCGGGTGTCACTTCACAATCGCTATTTAAGCAATCTACAAGCAACTTATTGGCATCGTAGTATTGCCTCAACAAGTGCTTCTGCTGATTGCTGAACTGCCAATCGTAACTGGCATTATTATGTTCCACGATCGCGGCTGATAATAGCTCAGTCCAAGTTTGTCCCTGCGCTTGCCACCATGTCTTAAATCTTTGTAAACCTTTATCTGGATTAGGTAATTCAGCTTTGAGTTGTTGCAGGCTGCGCCGTAACTCGCGAGCGCGATCGCTATCCAAAGCCAGAGCAAAATCTATCGCACAATCTAGAACGCGATTAATCGCCCGATCCAGCGCATCAGTATTATTCAAACCAGAAGCATCGCGATTCAGAAAAAAGTCTAAGGCATAAGCAAAGTCATCATCCATCCCAACGTCACCGTCAATAGCTTGAGCAAGACAAAGGTAAAGCGGTAAGGGAAAGAAAGGAACGGTAGGAAAAGAAAAGCTAACAGGGCCAATGCTCAGGGTAGAAGCCAGAGAATGGTCAAAGGCGCAAGCAAGCGAAAAGTAAAATGCTCGAATAGCCGCAGGTTGCTGGATATATTCGACTGAAAGAGTTTTCTTATTGATACATCTGAGTAATTCCTGTACCTTTTCATCAGAAGCTGCGATCGCATCTATTTTTTGCTTCATCAATTGCAGCAAATGGTCAGCACTACGTAACATTCCCGTTGCCAGCAAAAACACTTCCCGCCAACGTTTTTCGCCAACATGATTAACCAAATGTTCCAAAGCTTGTGGATTAGAACTGGCAACAAATTGTCTCGCAGTCAAATACTCTTGAAAAGTTAAATGAGAAAACGAGTAAATTTGCCGCGCCCTTTCTACCAATAAACCATATTGAGACTCAATAGATTTCAGCACCGCTTCACTATCCAGGCGCAATGTTTCCGGATCGGACTGGGAATCGGGTAAAGTTCTCAAATAGTCTGCAATCAGTTGCTGGATTTTATTTTGTTCAAAAAAGTAATAACCTTGCTCAAAAGTGATAGCTGCAACCTGAGTCAGCAGCTTAATCTTGTGTGGCAAAGACAAATTTCGATAAACTTCATTTCGTTTAATGCCTTTAGCTTCATCTCGTTTAACAAGGAGAATATCTAATCCTTGCTCGTATAGATTAGAGCGTTTCGAGGGAAATTCTCCTTTCATCGCAAAAACTAAACAAGTCAAATTTAGTAAAATTGGCGTGACTGCTAGTTCTCGAATTTGTTTATTTTCTGGCCGCTTCAGCTTTTCTAGAAACCGATTTGCCGTAGCTAAACCTTCTGGGGGTGAACTTCTACCAACTTCTACAAACCACTTTTTTGAAAACGACTCAATCTGCTCTGGATTCAAGTCTGCAATTTCTACTTCTGTGAATCCCGGCAATCGAGGAAACTGGGCAGCAATTCGACAAGAGATAATTAGCTGATTCTTGTAATACTTTTGGGAAAATCTGCGAATTTGTTTCAGAACTTCTTCGCTATTTGGGTGCTGAACTTCATCCAAACCATCTAGCAAAATTAAAGCTTTACCTTGCAAAAGCAAAGTTTCCACAATAGCCTCCGAAACTCCGCAGCTACCAAGTTCTTGGCTAATGTAGTTTACTAAACTGAAACTGCCTTCATCGCTGGCATCCTCAGCAAAATTTTTTAGCCTAATAAAAATTGGTATTCGGTATTCTTGAAACTCGCCTTTATTACACTGAATAGCTACATATTTCAGAAATGTGGTTTTACCGGAACCCGGTTTACCCAGCACCATCAGCTTAGGATAACTTTCTACTGCCTCAAGCCCTAAAACTCTTGCTTGACGCACCCGACTCAAGCCAAAACGATCGAACTCGTCTGCATCTGGGTTGAACCCTTGCACCAAGTCCGAAATCTCCAACCAACGTTGGCTGGTGATCTCCTCTAGAATATTGACATCGATATAAATATTGTCTACGCCAACCCGTCGCGCAATATCCAACAGGCGCAGCGTACCGCACTGTTCTTGAATTTTGTCTCGGTAGAGCGATCGCACCTGCTCCACCAAAGTATCAATCTCCCAGCCATTGTTGCGAACATTCTCTATTTGCTCAGCTCCTTCACCTTTGATTGGATTGGCAATCTCTTCCCAATTGAGATCCAGCTGAAAGCAAAGTTCGATAAAGATCCGACGCTCCACAGGTTTGCCTGCCAAAAATCTCCCCACTGGCTGGCGAGTTCTTAACCCAACCTCAACAGCCAAATCTTCTTGCGTCCAGCCCTTGCGGGCAAAGGCTTGCCTTACGTGTTTGAGAGCTTGTGAAGAAACTTGAATAGAGCGTTTAGCCATAAATCAGAGGTCAACCCCTGTATTTTTTATATATTTTTTAGGCTACCATACTTTATTTTTTTAAATATACTGCGATTAATCTTAAGCTTCACTACGATTTTACAGCAATCTTTGTAAATAATTAAGAATTCTAAAACAAATGGTACAAATCATACATGATTTGATCCTTTGTCTAAACTTTATTTCATACACGAATATTTTATGCTATAAGGCAACCTGTGGAGGAGAGTCTATGCAGCAAGTTGAAGAACCAAGACCAGAGGTAGACAAACAATACTCCGTACAATCAGAATTTGCAAACCTGGAATCCATCTTTTTTGACACTGTAACTCAGCAATTTTACAGGTAGCTCAATGTCATCTTAGATGCGAATAAATCGCTAAAACGTGCCTGCGATCAATAGACGGAAGAATAAAAAGAATATTTTCGTCTGAGGTAATCGTCTGATCAAAAATTGCAGAAGCAACAAAACATTGCCTGATATTTATCAAGCCCATTAAAAACATTTTTGTCTTACTTCAACAAGAGTGGCTTGGCGAATCTAAATTTTTAGGAATATTACTAACTGTATTTACTACTTTAGCCCTTTTATTATCGAGGCGGAAGCTAAACTTACTCCAGCGGGTTACATTGATGATCTCGAAAAGGAAGGAACCAAAGGGATCGCCGTCCAAATTTAAAAGTCCAGCAAAAACAACTACTGTAGTTGAAAATGAAGTTTAATAAAACTTGAAAGGTAGATAAAATATTAGAAATAAATTATGAAGATATAAAGAATAATTATTTATACACATAAAATTTTTACTTGTTTAAAACTCGTTTTTGTGGGATTTTAAAATATGAGCATAACAGTTGTCAACCTAGCCTTGCCAATCGTAACTGATGAAATTGAAGCAACCTTAGATACTTATCCAGAAGACCCCTATCAAAAAGCCTTTGCTATTCCTGAGTTACGAGAAAAACTAATCGCTTATGTACTCAGCACAATTCCTAGCACTTACACAGTTGTTGAGGACGCGCAACCAGGAATAGTCTACCCTAAGTTTCCTTATCGTTCTTTAGAACTAAGACTCCACATAGAAAATCAAATTCATCAGGGTATAAAATACATTCTCCAATCTAATTTTGACTGGATCGTACACCATATCCCGCCAGAAACTTACCCAGGGAATGTTCCTTCTGACTGGTTTGGTTGATATCGATAGAGCTTATCTAGAATCGCTAGAGCAATTGGTTGGGTTGAAATGTAGGCTCAACTCAACCAACAATTGTCAGTGAATATTTACTCCTCGTTCCTAACTTTTTTATAATTCCTTAGTAAATCGCTGTAGAAGGTTTATATTTAACCATCAGTCGCGCTAATATTACTCCGAGCGCTAGTCCAATTCCATGCGCCCAGTAGGTAATATTAACTGGATTAACAGCGCTGGAAATTTTTAAGCTGCCAATTCCATAACATACCTGCTGTACAAACCACCAAAATAAGAAGAAGAGAGCAGGTAGTTCGATAGGAATAAAAACAACTATTAGGGGTAAAATAGTGTCAATTTTTGCTTTAGGGAAATTCAAAAGATAGGCACCAATGACAGATGCGATCGCTCCATTTGCCCCAACAGATGGCACACTTAAAGTAGGCTCAACTAAAACTTGCACAATCCCAGTAAGAAGACCGCTAATTAGGTAGAATATTAGATATCTCCTATGCCCTAAAACATTCTCTACACCCTTTCCAAAAACAAATAGAAATAAGAGATTACCCAGAATCTGACTAAAGCTGCTGTGGAGAAACATCGCTGATAACAGAGAACTAGAAACAATCAAAACAGCAAACCACGCAGCAGGATTATTCTCACTAAGTGCATCTGACATCACCGCACTTAAATGAGCTGGGACGATACCCCAATGTTGGATAAAATTGGTAAGTTCACCCGCAACTTCTAACTTTAGCTCCCACAAAAACAAAGCAATATTAATACCGATAAAGAAGTAATTAATAATCGGCTTGCGGCGACTGGCAATATTATCTGCAATAGGAATCATGAATTTTGGTGTTTTGAACGCCAAGGTAAGCAGAAAAATATTTTACTTTGCGTACCTTGGTGATTACCTTCGCTATCTGGAGCGTTTAAAAAAGATAATTTATTCCAACTGGCTAAACAAATCTGCCAAAATGACATTAGAAAACAAGAACCCCTCTGGATCGGTTAATTTTATCCGCCCTGATGCTGAGAGTTTCTGGGTTTGTGGTCTAATGGCTTCCCCATCGTCCGTTACGACTTCTACCCAACCTTGTTGATAGTAGGGTTGCAAACATTTGCCAATTTTTGAGAGCGTTTGTTCGCCAAACCGTTCAGCCAGGGTTGATAAACTTAAGCCTTCTGCCAAACGCAACCCTAACATCAATGTTTCTAACAATACCTCAGAGGCTGATATCTGAGGACAGTCCAACACCCCGCCAGCTTCACTCAGCTGTTGCACCCATTCGTAATATTCTCGTGTTTTGCGGGGACGGGTGAAACGGCACCCCTGCAAGTAACTTGCAGCACCCATACCAAAGGCGTAGTAAGGGCGATTCTCCCAGTAAACACGATTATGGCGGCATTGATGACCGGGCTGGGCGTAATTAGAAATTTCGTAATGTTCGTAACCAGCACCCGTAAGGATTTCGCTGGCTTGGCGATACATTTGGGCGGCGGTTTCATCCTCTGGTAAGGGTTTAGCGCCGGGTTGATATTGCCGCCCAAAGGCAGTTACAGGTTCTACTTGCAGATCGTAAATTGAAATATGGGTAGGAGCGATCGCAACTGCTTTAAAGAGAGAATCTTGCCACTGCTCTAAGGTTTGATGGGGCAATCCAGAAATTAAGTCCAAACTAAAGTTGGCAAACCCTACCTGACGGATTAGCTCCACAGATGCAAAAATGTCAGAGACAGTATGCGATCGCCCGCAGACTTCTAGCAACTTTTGCTCAAACGACTGCACCCCTAGACTGATTCGATTCACACCCGTTGAGCGGTAGCCTTGGAGTTGTTTCCCATCAAACGTCCCTGGATCTACCTCCATCGAGATTTCAGCGTCTGCGGCAATACCAAAGCAACCGTCTAGCTTATCCAAGATACGCCCCAGTTGTTCCACCGACAACAACGAAGGAGTACCGCCGCCAAAGAAAATTGTTTTCAAGGGAAATCCCAGCGCTGGTGTTATTTCAATTTCTTGCAATAGCACCTCAACATAATGCTCAATTGTGCCAGAGTTGTTGCCAGTCTTGCGATCCCCAACCACTGACACTGGAAAATCACAGTAAAAGCATCGCCTTCTACAAAATGGGATGTGTAGATAAGCGTTCCTGGGAACCTCAAAATCAATAAATTTCTTAGCTGGCTTTAAAGAATTTAATACCATGTTTGCATCAATACTCAATATAGCGATGAAATATTCAAAAATTTGATTAATAGTTGTAACTTTAATAAATTTATCGTCAGCTATTTAATTTTATACCTCACACCGCCCTAAGCTCAGACGCTAGTCTAGTCCAGGCTTCAGCAGGCTAAAAACTGCGAGAAATTTTTCGCTTCCCTATCTCTAATAAAAAACAATTGACTTCATTAAAAAAATCAAATTGTATAGAGATGCTGATATTAACTGAACCTCATCCAAAAAGTGAATGTCATAACACAAAAGATATAATATAACGGTAAATCTAAACAAGCATCAGTTTTTGAGATCCGCTCCCAGAAATTGAAGCATTCATCCCAATCAACTTGAAACAATGCTTGACGCACTCATAATTCTTTTATTCATCCTAGCAGCGGCGGGAGTCGGTTTCGACGCTATAGAATTGCTACCCAGTGGCATGCTGGATCAAGTCAGCAATCAGGACGCTTTACGCTGGGTATTCGCTGGGTTTGCCGCCATAATTGGGGGTGCATCTGGGCTGCTGGTGCAGACAACCTATCGCCGCCTAGAAAAGAAAGTCCGCGAAATGCCGATAGAGGTCATCCTGACTAGAGCAGTCGGCTTGGTGCTTGGCTTATTAATAGCAAACTTGATGCTGGCACCAGTTTTCCTGTTACCAATGCCCTTCGATTTTGCTTTTATTAAGCCTTTGGTTGCCATTTTAGGCAGCGTGATGTTTTCCTTCTTGGGTGTCACCTTAGCAGATACCCACGGTCGTTCCTTCTTGAGGCTGATTAGTCCCCACTCAGTAGAAACGATGTTGGTATCAGAAGGAACCCTCAAGCCTGCCTCCACAAAAGTTTTGGATACCAGCAGCATCATTGATGGTCGCATTGAAGAACTGCTGAACACTGGTTTTATAGAAGGTCAACTTTTAGTGCCGCAGTTTGTCTTGCAGGAACTGCAACAACTGGCAGATGGTTCCAACGATATGAAGCGCATCCGGGGACGACGAGGGTTAGATATCCTGAACCGAATGAAAACAGCTTACCAAGAACGCATTGTCATCCACCCAGCGGACTATGATGAAATCGCTACGGTAGATGCTAAGTTAGTGCGTTTGACGCAAGAAATTAATGGCACGCTGTTAACCAACGATTACAATCTCAGTAAAGTTGCCACCTTGCAGAAGGTGTCTGTACTGAATATTAACGACTTGGCTCAGGCAATTAGAGCAATTTATCTGCCTGGTGACACTCTTGAGCTGAAAATTCTCAAAGGTGGCAAGGAACCCGCGCAAGGTGTTGGCTATTTGGATGATGGCACTATGGTAGTTGTGGAAGATGGTCGCGACTACGTGGGTGGTGAAGTCCGGGTGGTGGTGACAAGTGCCTTGCAAACCTCGGCGGGACGGATGATTTTTGCCAGACCCCAGGCTTCTGTTCCTGTCTAGACAGATGTCGAGAGCCATACGAGTCAAATCATGCGACCGATGCAGCGAACCTGCATCGGTTCTTTTTCGAGTTCGTTATGATGAGTCTGAACAATGGATTTTTGTGTGCCAGCAGTGTTGGACTTCTATCAGCCAAAATAATCCATTTTACGTTTACGGCGGTACTTGGAAAGCTAGGAAAAAGGGATAGGGAGCGGGGATTTTATCGTGTTGAACATAGCGATCGCGCTTTCAAACGGATAATACCTGTCCTGCCGTTATATTTAACTCTGGGAAAGTCCGAGAGTTAAGCCGTTCAGTCCTGGTAAATTCCGTTGTTTCATAGCATTGCTCGTTTAAAAGCAATACAGAAACCTTGGATTGACGCAAGTCTACAATCCAATACTCATAAATCCCGACTGTTTTATACTCTTCCTGCTTGGTTTTGTAATCTGTCTTTTTAGAACCAGGGCTAACTATTTCCACAGCCAGTAACGGTGCAGTTCTCAAAACAGCGGCTCTAGTCTTATCTGCTTTAACAGTAGCCCACTGCGCGGTTGTTACCACACATAAATCTGGAGTACGAGAACGTTCTTTTCCCGTTTCCGGGTTAATGCCTATATAAACTCCCACATCGCGCTTGACTATCCACGGCTGCTGTTGTCTTGCTATTTCTGTCCTGATAGCATTTGAAAGTAAATCAATTACATCTGAATGGTCGTCCGTTGGCAATGCAACCATTGCCAGTTCGCCATCCACAAATTCATAACGATTGTCGGTTCCATCATCGTAAGTTAGGTATTCCTCAAAAGTAAGTTTTACTGGTGTTCGAGTCATAACCGAATCGCGCTTTTGAGCTTTGCGTTTTATTCTTGCAAAATGGTTTTAGACACGATCCGCGTCTTTTTCCTATCGGCTTCGGAGAGTTCTTCTCCTGATTGCAGGCGAGTGGCACTGGTTTGCAGAACGGTCGCGGCGCTATTGTCTCCCATTTGTAGGGCAGTTTTGGCGGCAGTTTGTAACATTGTCGCAGCACCGACGCGATCGCCTTGTTGCAATTTCGCTTCTGCCAGTTGGGTTTGCCTATATTTCGCCAACGCCAAAATAGACTGTTGTACCTGCTGGTTGGGCGCGGGTTGGTAACTCCGGACAACATTCGCCTCGACTGGCATCATTTGGGAAAGTAACCCAGTTTGATTCTGGGTGGGATCGTCGTAACGGATTTGTACACTCGCAATATTTTGACGACCTTCGGACAACTGGCTAACGTAAAGGTTAGCTAAGATGACTCGCGGCACATTCTTCATCAAGTCTCCCAGACGCACTACTAAGGAGTTGCCTTCTTGTTGCACTGGCAACTCAATTGTATCTGGAGCGACTTGGGCAATCGGTTTGAGTTCGGCAAGCCGTACCTTCGGCATCAGAGACAGTAGCAAGTAAGCGTTAGTTAATCCCACCGAAGAGATGCGATTAAACAATCGCCCAAACTCATCCACCGCCTGCTCTGGACGCTCAATATAAGACAGCATACCCCCCCCGGCGTCGGCAATTTTCTCCAATATGTCCTGGTTCCAGTGAGCGCCAAACCCCAACGTGTTCAACGTCAGATTGTAGCCAGTAGCTACTTGGGCAAATTTCAGACAGCGGTTGTTGTCGCCATGCTCATTTTCGCCATCGGTTAACAGGAAAACCTGGGAAACCGTTTCCTTTTTGCCCTTTGCCAGTTCTTCAATTCCCAGCTTTAGACCCTCATCAATGGCAGTACCTCCATCAGCAGTGAGCCGATTAATCTGCTTTTTGACGTTTTCTGGGTTGTCTATGACTTGGTTAGGGACGAGGACTTTGGCTCTGTGATCGAAAGCAACCACAGAAATGCGATCGCCTGGTACGAGACGCTCCACCAGTCGTACAGCTGCCTGTTTCACCGTTTCCAAAGGGCGTCCGTTCATCGAGCCACTGTGGTCAAGAACCAAACATAAGTTTAAGGGAGCGCGACCTTCAAACTCGCTGGCGATCGCAGAAATTGAAATCTCTAGTTGACGCTGGCTACTCCCTTGAGTTGCGTCAATATTGGCATCATTCAGGGTAGGCTGTAAACCAACTCTCATAACACTTGAATCCTGGCAGGAGAAGACACGATCTGACTAACCACAACGCAAAATACCGCCGCTACGGAAAATGAACCGCAAATAGTTACAGAACTTATTTTCCACAATAGCTTGTAGCCTAACCCTGAGGAAGCACTCACCACGAAAATTACCACTCTTGGTAGAAACGCTAAACAACACGGAAAAGTGGGACAGTGGTAATTACCGATTATCCATTACTAATCTCCCATACTGGCATCCTTAGATTCCAAATCCTTGTATCCTAAGACCGAACCTTAACCGTAAGCGGTAATGAAAGCAAAACTGCTAGAATCCAAGCAGTACGGTGAGGTACACCGGAATTTAATGTCAAATTAAAGATAGCGCCATTATTGACCGCTCATACAACGCCATGAACTCACCCATGAAGGCTGTTCAAGCTCCTTACTACGGCGATAACTTCTACCGTACACCGCCACCAGATTTACCCTCCATGATATTGAAGGAGCGGATTGTCTATCTGGGAACGCCCTTGGTGCCAGAGGTAACGAAACTAATTATCGCTCAGCTACTGTTTTTGCAGTACGAAGACCCCGAAAAACCGATCAAAATCTACATCAATTCCACTGGCACTTCGCGTTATGACGGTGAACCCGTTGGCTTTGAAACTGAAGCCTTCGCCATCTGTGACACGATGAATTACATTAAGCCGCCCATCCACACCATCTGCATCGGTTCGGCGATGGGGATGGCGGCGATGCTACTGTCAGCTGGAACCAAAGGCTTTAGAGCTAGTCTCCCCCATGCCACGATTATCCTGCACCAGACCAAGAGCTACGCTCGCGGTCAAGCGACGGATATTCAAATTCGCGCTAAAGAAGTGTTGGCTAATAAGGAAACGATGCTTGATATCCTATCGCGCCATACGGGTCAGCCAAAACAAAAAATCTCTAAGGATATGGATCGGCTCTACTACCTGACACCCCATCAAGCTGTTGAATATGGCTTGATTGACCGGGTTCTGGAGAGTAAAGCAGACTTACCAACACCGCTTCCCGCAGGCGTCATCTAAAGAATTAAAAATTAAAAATTAAAAAAGGAAATGCTTCATTTTTAATTTTTAATTTTGCATTTTTAATTCTTTAGACACCAATTTCAAAGATTCAAAAACGGAGTTTTGTACCATGCCTATTGGCTACCCTAGAGTTCCCTACCGGATGCCAGGGGGACAATATACTGATTGGATTAACATCTACGATCGTCTTTACCGGGAACGGATTATTTTCCTGGGTGAAGACGTGGACGATGAACTGGCTAACCAGATTGTTGCTGTGATGCTCTATCTGGATTCAGAAGATCCAGGTAAGGACATCTACCTCTATATCAATTCTCCTGGTGGTGTAATCACATCTGGCATGGCTATTTATGACACCATGCAGCACATTAAATCTGATGTGGTGACAATTTGTGTGGGCTTAGCTGCGTCGATGGGTTCTTTTCTGTTGGCAGCTGGCACAAAAGGCAAACGCCTTGCTTTGCCTCACTCGCGAATTATGATCCACCAACCCTCCGGCGGTACGCGGGGACAAGCCACAGATATTCAAATCGAGGCTAAGGAAATTCTGCGGATTCGTCACCAACTGAACCAGATTTATGCTGACAGAACAGGTCAATCCATCGAAAAAATCGAGAAAGACATGGATCGTGACTTTTTCCTATCTGCTCAAGAAGCTAAGGAATACGGTTTGATTGACCGCGTGATTGAAGAACGTCTGTAATAAGTAGAGACGCGATGCTCCTCGCGTCTCTACAATGGCAATGGAAACTATAAACAAAAATTGGAAGAAGATAGTTAAAGATACCTCTGATGAACCTCGCAGATTGTTACCGATTGTTGGGGTTAGGCTCAGGGGCATCTTTTGCAGAAATTAAAGCGTCTTATCGGCGTTTGGCACGAAAGTATCATCCTGATGCAAATCCTGGCAATCGCCAAGCTCAAGATAAGTTTATTGAGTTGACTGAGGCTTACAAGTTCCTTCTCGGCGTGGTGCAAACGTCGGAAACCCAAGAGGAGGAATCAAGCCAACAAGAGACAGTCGGAGAAACGCCACCTCAACCAACCGTCACCAAGATTACTCGCAAGGAGACGCAACTGCCAAAGACTCCCCAGTTGTCACAAATAGATCAACAACTGAAGTGGAGTTCTTATCAGCAGTTGCAACAGTTGCTGAAATATCGCCGTTTTGCGCGAGCGATCGCTCTGATTGAAGGACTCGCTCAACGTCTACCACAAGATCCGGAAGTTCGTCAGTGGCAAGCGATCGCATATCAACAGTGGGGTCGTCAACTAATCGCTGAAAAGCAACTTGATAAGGCAAGAATTTATCTAAAAAAAGCCTTGAAAACTGACCCCCACAACCGTTCCCTCTGGGCTGAGGTTGAGCGAGATTTTCGCCGCCTAGAGCAGCTTTTTTGAATCTTTATTTATTTTTTGCAATTCTCTAAGCTGTTAGCTTTCGGTGGGGGATAGTTCACAGGTACAAAAATGTAACTATCAGTTGAGCAATTAGCTCGAACTACTTTAACCAAAGTAGAAATAGGCTCATTGCGATCGCCACCTCGAAAACTAATCGTCCCTGTAGCTCCTTGGGCTTTAAAGTTTTTGTCTGCTAAGGCTTGTTGCAAACTAACACGGCTCGGTGATGATTGTTTTTCTAAAGCTATTATCAGCGCACGAGTAGCATCATAAGCCGTAGCTGTGCGCCAACTTACATCACCTTTCCATAAATTCCTAGCCGCTTGAGGAAATTCTGGGTTTTCATTGCTTTCTAAATGATGCCATGTTACAACCACCACAAAGCGGTCTAAAGCATCTTTTCCTAACAGCAGTAAAGTATCAGGACTGTAGAGGGTATTACCTCCAACTATCCAAGAACTACCTTGATTAGCTTTGATCAACCTTAAAGTATTGGGAATAGCAAAAGTAGTGGTTCCACCATCGGGAAATACACCCAACGCTGTAACTCCTTCCTTGCGTACTTGAGCGATCGCAGCACCCGCATTAAACAGAGGGTTAGATAGATCAAATTCCTTCACAACTTTGCCGCCACTAGCTTTAAAGCTAATAAGAAATTGCTCTCGTAGAGAACGGCTAAAATTACTCCCAGGAGCGTAAAAAACGGCTGTTTGTTGGTCACGAGATTGAGCTAGTAAGTAGCTTGCTAAATATTGGGCAGCCACTCGCGTATTCGGTATAGTACGAAAGAAAACGTGATTGGGAATATCGCCCCAGCGTGAAAGTTCTTCTGATGTGCTACCAGGGGAAATTACTACCAATTTATATTCTTGATAAACAGGCACAGCTGCCAGCGTCACTTCACTTGCATAATGACCGACAACTGCTAGAATATCCCCTCTTTTCACCAGTTTATTGGCAACTTCGTGAGCTTGTTTAGGGTTATTTGCATCATCGGCAATTAACACTTTAAGACCAATACCATTAATCTTTTTTCCCTGATTTATTTCATTTTGGGATTGGGCGACTCCTCGCATCATCTCCATTGCTGTGTCTGAACTCTTGCCTATGGGAGCAACAACCGCAATAGTGTAAGCTTTTTGGTTTCCAAGTTGGGCATTATTCAGATAAATCAAAGTTTCAGGATCGCTTGGTTGTTCTTCCCGTGCCTTTTTTAATAAGCTGACAGCTTCAGCATACTTACCCTCTTTGATTTTTTGCACTCCCTGTTGTTTAAACGATACTTCAGAATCGGGAACTAAAACTTCTTCTCCACAACTTAAATTGTCCCCGATAATTTTATCGCAAGCCTTGGGTCGGTTTATTAAATAAATTATTGCTGGTATTACCGACAGTAAAATTGCACCAGATAAAATTGCCAGTGTAAGTTTTTTGTTTCGCGGTTTAAAAAGCGTTGTAGTTTCCTCATTTATATTATTACTGCTAGGAGGAATTAGGGGCTTTCGGGAAGGTTGCATAAGCTGAAAGCTGCTACTGGTTCGTTTCTCAATTTGTTTTAACCGTTGCAAAATTTCGTGTGAATTTCTCGGACGCTTTGTTGAGTATGGAGGTAAGGGAGCCATCATGTCATCAATCAAATCTGCTAAGTTTGGCAAAACTTGTGGCGCTTTGTTTCGCCAAATTAAGCGGCCCGTCTCGCTGTCTTCAGGCAGCAAATCGGGAGATATCCCTGTGACCAAATGAACAAAAGTTCGCCCCAAAGCATAAAAATCAGATGCACGAACAGCTCTGCCATTTACTTGTTCTGGAGGCGTGTAACCACGGGAAATAATTACTGTGCAGCCTTTTCCTTGTAAGTTATGCAAGTAGGTTTCTGTAGCTTCTCGTACTGCACCAAAATCAATCAAGACCAATTGATTGTCAGGTTGCAGCATAATATTAGACGGCTTAATATCTCGATGAAAATAATTGTGTTGATGTATCTTGTTTAAGATTTCTGTTATTTGTTTTAACCAGTCGCAAGCTTGCGGTTGGGTGATGGGTTTGTTGTTTTGATTCAACCAGTCTCTCAAATTGCTTCCTTCAATTTTCTCCATTACCAGACAATGCAATGGCTTGTTGCTATTTACAATATCAATTTTGAAGTATCCATCTGACTCGACTCTGGGAATACCTTGATAATTCAGCTGCTTTAGTACCTCTGCTTCCCGCTGAAATAGGCAGATTGCCTTATCGCAATCAATGTGCAAAACTTTCAGGACTTTTCGCGTACCTCCGCGACACGTATCCTCCACCTCAAAGGTGTGAGCAAAGCCTCCTTTGTCCAGACGTTTAATTACTCGATACCGTCCTGTAACTAAGATTTCTGTCCCACAGCTAGGACAAGCGAGTTGATTCGCAGGATTATCGAAATGAAGGCAGGTGGGATTGATGCAATAACTCACGACGAATACACCATCCCGATTAAAGTGGGAATGTTATAGTATTATAGTTGCTGGCGCAAAGTAAGTTAATTTCTTAAATAATCGTTTAATTAAAGTTCCTTATAACATACTTTTCCCAACTGATGGAAGTGTGAAAATAGCTCCGTTGCTTTCAGGAGAGCTTTTAGCTCAGGGAATAACGTCCTAATGGTTGGATGGCTGAGCTTATGTTGGTGGAAAATTATAGTTAAAAATTATCCTTTACTTGAGATATTGAATTCGTCTGACAATAATTTTGTCCTAAATATTTGCCAAGCTTCTGTATGATTTAGATTGGTCTAAGAGGAAAGGACGAACCTGTATATCTCCCTACACTATTGCAAAAATCCCAGCGATCGCATTCTTAATGAAGGTTGTAGTAGATGCTCCCTCGCTGGCGCTCCATCCCTCTATACTAACTACTACCCAGTGGTTACTAAGGCGCGATCGCGTAAGCTAAAATTAGCGCGATCGCGCTAATCTAATGACAATCGAAGAGCATCAGTTCCTATGTCCCAAAAAGCGATCGCTATTACCGTCAAATTATTCGCCGCCTATCAAGAAGCCTATGGAGTTTCGGAACTGTCGCGAGAATTTCCGCCAAATACACCCGTCAAAGCAGTGCTAGATAGTTTCATGGCTGAGCATCCAGAACTCAACAAATGGCGCGAATTTACCCGCTTCGGTGTAAATCTCCAATTCGTTGATCCAGATACCATTATCCAAGATGGTGATGAAGTTGTGCTGATTCCACCTGTCAGCGGCGGCTGACCCGATGCAAGGATTTTGGATTAATCAAACGAAAAGACGCGATGTTTCTCGCGTCTTTTCGTTTAGCCTCGCATTGTCTGAGCTTGATAGATTAGGTTAGGTCGCTAAGTGTTGGCTTTTAGAGGATGTCTGAAAAGTCATAATCGAGACGCTTAAACGGTCGAGATCCCCCTTGCATCCCCGTTTTCAAGGGGGAATAAGACTTGATTCTCCCCCCTTGAAAAGGGGAGCTGGGGGGGATCAAGCTAACTTTTGACACTTGTGAGACATCCTCTTAGGCAACGCATTAGTTAACAACAGTTGTATTGATGGGAGTAGTCGTTTCCGAAAGCTGAGGTTGCTCGGCTATAATCGCATTACCCAGCAGGACGGCGATAACGATCATTATTCCAAAACCAAACCCGCCAAGGGCAGGCTCACGGCGCTGATTGCAGCAGCAGCATGACTGTTGAGAGAAAGAGTCGGATCTGCAAGAACATGGCATGAGAGCGAACACCTCCAAAGTAAATGCCGAAGGTAGATGGGAATTGCAAGCTGGAAACCTGACGCTATTGCTTAACGCACTCTCAAGAGGTTGTTATCGTCGATGCGCGATGCAGCTTGTTTTTGCTCTTTTATGGAGTAGAACCATCATCCTTTCAGTAATGCTGTCTACCAGCACAATTTGTTGGCGCTGTCAACTAGCATATTATTTTTCTTCACAAGTGTTGGCTGCGTTTCGGGAAAAAGCTGAAATTTAATTGAAAAAATCTTCACAGTCCGGGCCGAAGTCAGGGGCAAAGCGATCGCTTCCCTTCCTTCGGCTTATTTCAACCCCAGATTAAGGCATCCATTCCAAAACAATGCCAACGCGACTATCTTTTTGTTGTCGGGCGTTTTGTTTCTGGATGTCAGTCGATAAGCGGAAATTACGGGTGAAGGCATAGCCTACAGAAAGCGTTGTGATGCCGACTTCTTCACTGGTGGCTGGAGCAACCCAACTCTGAGTTAAAGAGATATCTGCGGCACCAGTGCGAGACAAAACTAGCAACACTCTTGCACCGACATTAACGCCATCCGTCGAATATTTGTCAGTTTCCAGATGCCGATAGCCTACGACGGGCGCAAAGTTGACGTAACTGCCCAAGGGACGCACGTAATATCGCAAGTCTACCCCGTAGGCACTCCTGTCCCCTTCAAAGGTTCCCTGATAGTCGCCACTAACCGTTAAACCAGTGCGACCAATAAACAAATCTTCTACACCAACATTTACTCCTCCCGCTTGCCCAGATGAGGGAAACTGAGAGTAACCCAGCCGTACTCTGGTACGGAAGCTGGGGTCATTACGAATTTCTTCTAAAACATTCGGTACTTTTTCCCGCCACCGCTGCAACGCTGGACTATTTTCCATTTTTTCCGGTGTCGCTTGTGGTTGGGTTTGACTTGATGCAGGCGGTATCCCGATCAAGCTTATACCGAACGTTAACAGCCACCAATAATTTAATCTCATGCAAAAATTTTGAGGTTTAAACGCTTTAGGTAGCGAAGGGAATCGCAAAGGTACGCAGAGCCAGATTAACCTCTTTGCATACCTTTGCGTCAACCGTACCTTTGCGTTAAAAAAAGTGGCTTTGCTTTGTGCAAAACCACTTCAGTTGAAGAAGCTTAAAATTAGCGTACTGTGCCGTGTACTGATGTCATGTCAATCGGCTTCATCAGGTATAACCGCAGCAATTGCCAAGCATTGGAAACGTAGAACGGTAGCTTCTGGAAGAATTGCAGGAATTTGGGGGTGTTGGAGTTAGCGATCGCGCCCAGTTTTTCGTTATTGTTGATGCAAACATCCAGCCGTTGATAAAATTCCGGCTTGGACACATCCAGAATTACTGGAAAAACACGTCCTGCTGTTTCATTGGTCTTTTCAATCACTTTGATATCATAGTCCCGTGCATCCAATCCCAGTGAGGCGTAAAAGCCGGAACGCTGAATATCGTTAAGGTACATTGTTGCAAACACTGACAGCAGGAAGAACCGACACCACAGCTTCGCTCTCCAATCATTCAAAAACTGGGGTTGCGCTCGCATTACCGCATCGAAAAAGTCACCGTGGCGGTTTTCATCCTGACACCAGTTTTCAAAGAACCGGAAAATCGGATAAATCCGGTTTTCGGGATGTGCTTCCAAATGACGATAAATTGTGATATAGCGCCAGTAGCCAATTTTCTCAGACAGATAGGTAGCGTAGAAGATGAACTTTGGCTTAAAGAAGGTGTATTTATGAGTCTTGGTCAAAAATCCCAAGTCTAGCGACAGGTTGAAGTCTGACAGCGCCTTATTCAGGAAACCTGCATGACGCGCTTCATCCCGTGACATCAGGTTAAAGCCTTCCGCCAACAGTGGATTTTTGTCTTTCAATCTGCGTCCCAGCTCTTTGTACAGCAGGAAACCGGAGAATTCTGCTGTGCAGGAACGTTCTAGGAATTCGATAAATAATTTGCGAGTTTCCCCGTCGATGCTATCCCACGATTGTTCAAATTCTGCATCTCTGACAAAGTGGTGACGGTTGTAGTCAGCGCGAAACTCTTCCAGCAGCGCTTTGAGTTCTTCTTCATTCGGCGAGAGATCCATCTTCGCCATTTCATCAAAGTCGGTGGTATAGAACCTGGGTGTCAGCAAAGTTTCTTTTGCTGGTACTTTCACCCCTGGTCTTAATTCTTCAAAGCTGGGTTTTTTGAGGGAATCCACCATATTCTCTTTCTCTCTTGTTATAAATTCTGTCGCTCTCACTCTTTGCCTGCGTTCCAGTCTACCAATCTCCAGGGTAGCGATCGCTCACCTGTTCGGTTAAGACTTGCTAAGCACTTTCAACTTTTGTCACATTTGCTGGGGACTGGGAGCTGGGACTGGGAGCTAGGGACTAGGGACTGGGTAAGATTCTTCCCTATTCCCAATTCCCAATTCCCAATTCCCAATTCCCCAATTCCCAATTCCCAAAACAAAATATCTATCATTGAAACCAGGATACCTGAAGCAAAGCGGGAATTTTATGAACAATGTCTCCACTGCCTATTTTCTTTGGCTCGGCTGTTTATTTTCCCCGCCCATAGCGGGGCTGCATCGCCTTTACAATGGAAAAATCGGGACTGGTCTGCTGTGGCTGTTTACTTTTGGTTTATTTGGTGTCGGGCAGGTAGTGGATTTATTTTTGATTCCTCGAATGGTAGAAGAGCATAACGCCCTGTCTAAAGCCAAATTGGGGGTATCTGCCAATGGTGTGCCTTTGTCGCAGCCTGCGATCGCTCTCACCAAGCAAGAGCTAACCCGTGACGAAATGATGCTCAAACTTCTGAAAGCCGCCGCTGTTAGAGGGGGCAAACTTTCCGTCACCCAAGCAGTGATGGAAACTGGGCTTAACTTTACCCAGGTAGAAGCCACGTTGAAAGACATGGTTAAAAGTGGCTACGTTATGATTGACAATCATCCCGAAACAGGCATCGTCATTTACGAGTTCATCGAGTTGTAAAAGGGTTTATCGAATACTTGCAATACCCCCTACAGGTGTTACCTGGGGCTAAAGCCGAATGTAGAGACGTTGTATATAACATCTCTACATTCGTCAGGCATTTTCACTAATTTCTAGTCAGCCACTTTTGAGCATTCAACCGCTGCGTAACCCCAAACACCAGTAAATCTAGCGTTATTTTACGCTCATCACACAAAAAAGGCTCAATCGTGCTAGGTTTAGAACCTTCATAACAGGAAAAAGCTCTTTGTTTTTGGATGTCTTCTTCAGGGAAATAAACGTTAAATTGACGTTTACCGCCTTGCCAACTACCGTAGACTTGCCAGCAGTCCGAGACTTCTTGAAGCGATCGCTTTTCCAACTTTAACTCTAAATCTTGAACACCCGTTTTCTCAAGTGCTGTTTTTAAAGCTGGCAAGTAGTCTTGTTGGATAAATTCCATAAATGGCTTATCTTCAACCGCCGGAGCTTTTTCTTTTTTTGCGGCTGCGGGTTTGGCTGCTGGCTTATCCCCATCTTTAGCGGGTTTGGCTGCTGGCTTATCCCCATCTTTAGCGGCTTTAGCCGCTGGCTTGTCCTCTTTCGGTACTTGTGCAGTTTTTTTAGGATTTGGCTGCACTTGAGCCGAGTCATCTGGAGTTGATGCCGCGGTAGAAGATTTCTCGCCAGCAGCGTTAGGGTTGACTTCTGGATTGGTGGATGCGGGGTCGGGGGCGTTTGCTGTAGGAATGTTGGTTGCTACATCCGCGTCGGTACTGGGAGCATTGTCCTCAGAAACATCGGGAGCTTGTTTATCAACAGTGCTGGGAGCTACCTCTTCAGCATCATTATGATTAATTTCTTCTGGCATTCTTCTACTCCAAGGCTTGACGGTTCCTTTATTGCCAATCCTAACTTGAATCAGCCTCCAGCCTGCGCTGCCACAATGCTTACTTCATCGCCTTCTTTGAGAGGTGTTTTGGCTCCTTCCAAAAAGCGGATGTCTTCGCTGTTAACGTAGAAGTTTACAAATCTGCGTACCTCCCCTTGTTCGTCGCAAAGACGCATTTTGATGCCAGGGAAGCTTTGCTCTAGGGATTCGAGCAATTCACTAATCGTACTGCCATTACCTTCGACAGCGGCTTGATTGTTTGTCAGCTTTTGTAGAGGAGTGGGAATTAAAACTTTGACGGACATAGTAATCAGTAATTGGTAATTGTCAATTTCTCGTTCCCAGCATCTGACTGGGAACGAAATAAGGAGGCTCTACCTCGGTGCTAAGAAAATTAGACCAGCACTTGCTGCCAGTCGAGACGCTCCAGTGTACGCGATCGCTCCAAGGCACGCTCGAAACTATCCAACTTCGCCTCAATTGTCAGCGGTTCACCAATGTATCCTTGCACGGCTTCCTGAGTTTTCAGCCCGTTGCCCGTGATATATACAACAGTGGTTTCCGAAGGATCAATCTTACCAGCTTCCACCAGCTTTTTCAGCACAGCCACAGTTGTGCCGCCAGCAGTTTCGGTGAAGATGCCTTCAGTTTCAGCCAACAGCTTGATGCCGTCAACAATTTCTGCATCGTTGACTGATTCGATGCTGCCGTTTGTTTTCTTAGCTATTTCCAGCGCATAGACTCCATCAGCAGGGTTGCCGATAGCGATGGATTTAGCAATTGTATTCGGCTTGACTGGGGTCACAAAGTCGCGTCCATCCCGATAAGCTTGGGCAATGGGGGAACAACCTTCTGCCTGTGCGCCACTGAAACGGACGCTCTTTTCGTCAACCAGCCCAACTTTGATAAATTCTTGGAACCCTTTGTAGATTTTGGTGAACAGAGAACCAGAGGCAAGAGGGGCAACGATATGATCCGGCAACTGCCAGCCTAGCTGTTCTGCAACTTCATAGCCAAGGGTTTTGGAACCTTCGGAGTAGTAGGGGCGCAAATTGATATTGACAAATCCCCAGCCTTGTGTATTGGCAACTTCGCAGCAGAGGCGGTTTACTTGGTCGTAGTTACCTTGAACTGCCATAACCGTAGGGCCGTAGATGAGCGTACCCAGGACTTTGCCAGCTTCGAGGTCAGCGGGGATGAAAACGCAGCAGTCTAGTCCGGCGTGGGCAGCGATCGCAGCTGTAGAATTAGCCAAATTTCCTGTACTGGCGCAGGACACCGTAGTGAAACCTAACTCCTGCGCTCTTGTTAAAGCCACCGACACCACCCGGTCTTTAAAGCTCAGGGTGGGCATATTGACGGCATCGTTTTTAATATAAAGATTTTTAATACCCAGGCGACGTGCCAAGCGATTTGCTTTAACTAGCGGTGTCATGCCAGTTCCTACATCAATCGGTGTTTCGGTGACAACTGGCAAAAATGGACGATAGCGCCAAATTGAGTTCGGCCCTTTCTGAATACTTTCACGAGTAACGGTGCGGCGCAGCGCATCGTAGTCATAGGTTACTTCCAAAGGGCCAAAACAAAACTCACATACATGAGTTGCCTTGGGTTCGTACTCGGTGCCGCACTCTTTACACTTAAGCGCTTTAAAGGTTGCCGTTGTTGACTGGGTTGCCTGGGTCATGGGTATTTACACTCTACTGAACTTCCGTCATCAGTTCGGTTGATACTAGCACAGGTAAAAATACCCGTCAAATATATCCGACTATTTTAGTCGGGATTAACAGAACGCTAGTTGTGTTAACTATTCCCCACGGTTAACAGGGTGTGTTGCTCTGGGGTGATGATAATCCAGAGCTTCTGGATAAACGAACCAAAATTATTGGCAGCCTGAGAATAAGATATATCTTTTGCCTTGGTAAATAATTCTTCACCGCGATCGCATCCCCAAAACAAAAAGCCCCCACACGGGGGCTTTTTGCGTAGCTGCGCCTTCTGGCGTTCGGCATTTTAATTAGTTGGGAAATTAGTACGCGATCGCATCCCCAAAACAAAAAGCCCCCGTGTGGGGGCTTTTTGCGTAGCTTGCGCCTTCCGGCATTCGGCCTTTTAATTAGCACCAATTTCCGGCGCACGCAAAGACACGGTTTCCGTACTCTGTCGCTGTTGCGCCAAAGACGGTACAGAATCTCGCAA
This sequence comes from Funiculus sociatus GB2-C1, assembly GCF_039962115.1. NCBI lineage: Bacteria > Bacillati > Cyanobacteriota > Cyanophyceae > Coleofasciculales > Coleofasciculaceae > Funiculus > Funiculus sociatus. The sequence continues at coordinate 41,724 of NZ_JAMPKJ010000017.1, forward strand.
TCTTGCCGTCAGCTGTATCGTTGTCGCATCATAAATCTGCGTCAACAACTTCGGATAAAAACCAATGCCAATAATTGGCACCAACAGACAGGCAATAATAAACACCTCTCGTGGTTCAGCATCGATCAAGGCTTCGTGTTCAACTAATTCCTTGTTCTCCGAACCATAGAAAATTTCCCGCAGCATCGAGAGTAGGTATATTGGTGTCAAGATCACACCAACAGCCGCTAGGAAGACCACTATCACCTTAAAAGTCGAGTTATAAGCATCGCTGGTAGCAAAGCCGACAAACACCATCAATTCCGCCACAAAGCCGCTCATCCCAGGCAACGCCAAAGATGCCATCGAACAGGTAGTGAACATGGCGAAAATTTTCCGCATTTTCTGCCCGACACCGCCCATTTCATCCAGCATCAGCGTGTGAGTGCGATCGTAAGTCGCTCCCACCAGGAAGAATAAACTCGCCCCAATTAAGCCGTGGGAAACCATTTGCAGTACCGCACCACTCAAACCTAAATCGGTGAATGAGGCAATCCCAATCAGCACAAATCCCATGTGAGAGATCGAAGAATAGGCGATTTTGCGCTTCAGGTTGCGCTGGGCAAAAGAGGTGAGAGCAGCGTAGATGATGTTAGTAACACCCAGAATCACCAACGCTGGCGCAAACAGCGCATGAGCGTCAGGGAGGATCTGGGCGTTCATCCGAATCAGCGCGTAGCCGCCCATCTTCAGCAAAATTCCCGCCAGCAACATATGCACGGGCGCGGTAGCTTCGCCGTGGGCATCAGGAAGCCAGGTATGTAGGGGAATGATGGGCAGCTTAACGCCGTAGGCTATTAGGAATCCGGCGTAAATCCAGAGTTGGAAATTGAGGGCGTAATCTTTGGCAGCCAGCGCGCTCATATCGAACGTTACCGTATCGCCGTAGAACGCCATCGCCAGCGCTGCCACTAAAATGAACAGCGAAGCGCCTGCGGTGTAGAGGATAAACTTGGTCGCCGCATAAAGACGCTTTTTACCGCCCCAGATTGCCAATAGCAGGTATACCGGAATCAGTTCCAGTTCCCACACTAGGAAAAACAACAGCATATCTTGGACAGCAAACACGGCAATTTGACCGCCGTACATTGCCAGAAGCAAAAAGTAAAACAGCTTCGGCTTAAAAGTTACAGGCCAAGCTGCCAAAGTTGCCAGTGTGGTGATGAAGCCAGTAAGCAACACCAGGGGCATTGACAAGCCATCTACGCCCACCGACCATTTTAAATCCAGCTGCGGCACCCAAGAATAACTCTCTACCAGTTGCAAACCGGGGTTAGAAAAGTCGTACTGGGTATAGAAGGTGTATACTATGACCGCGAAATCAATCAGCCCGACAATCAGGGCGTACCAACGCACTGTTTTGCCATCTTTATCCGGCACCAGCGGCACCAGCAGAGAGGCAGCGACGGGAAACAAAATGATGAAAGTCAGCCAAGGAAAGTTTGCATTCATTGGTAATTGCTAATTGCTATTTGCTAATTGGCAATTGGGGAAAGGGTGATTGGGGATTGGGAATTGGTGAAAAGTCTTACCCAGTCCCTAGCCCCCAGTCTCCAGTCCCTAGTCCCCATTTCCCAATATCAAGTGACACCAAAGACAATCACGCCTACCAGCACCGCAGCAAACACAATCAGCGCATAGAATTGGACGCGACCAGTTTCAAAGTATTTCAGGCTTTCACCACTTAAGAGGGTAGCTAATCCGGTGAGGTTAACTGCACCATCGACAACTCGAAAGTCCACTTCCATAACTTGTCGTGCTATGCGGCGGCATCCCTGAACAAAAAGGTTGTCATAGATTTCGTCAAAGTACCACTTGTTGAGAGAAAGCTTGTACAGGAAGGGGATTTTGGATGCGATCGCTGCCGGATCGATTTTGCCATGCAAGTACATCAGAGAAGCCAAAGTAATTCCGATCAAGGCAATTCCTACTGAATTACCACCCATGATCAGAAATTCCGTCAAGTTGAACTCGGTTGCTTTTTCCAAAACTTCCTCAACGGACTCGCTTGGCGCGTGAATGAACTCCTCAAAGTAGTTGTGGAATGGCGTTCCCACCAAACCAATTAGCGCCGAAGGCACCGCCAAAATTAGTAATGGCAGCGTCATAGAAATTGGTGACTCGTGGGGATACTCACTGTGGCTGTGGTCGTCGTGGCTATCATGTGCTTTAGCCTTCAACTCTCTGGTATCCATTGCCCCCGGGCCAAAATTAGGACTAAGGGTTGCGGACTCAGAACCCAGTTCTAAGGTAGATTTAGCGCCTGCTAGAAGTTGCTTGCGAATATCCATCTCATTGCCCCGGAATTCGCCCTCAAACGTCCGGAAGTACATCCGGAACATATAGAAAGCGGTCATCCCAGCCGTCAGCCAACCGATGCCCCACAGCAACGGATTAGCGCCAAAGGCAGAACCCAAGATTTCATCTTTCGACCAGAAGCCAGCAAAAGGCGGAATCCCACTAATTGCCAAAGTTCCCACCAAAAACGTCATGGCGGTAATCGGCATATACTTTCGCAGTCCCCCCATCAGCCGCATATCCTGATTTAGGGCGGTATCGTGACCCACAACATCTTCCATGCCGTGAATTACAGAACCAGAACCCAAAAACAGCATCGCCTTGAAGTAGGCGTGAGTCATCAGGTGAAACAAACCAGCAGTGTATGCCCCTACTCCCATCGCCATCACCATATAGCCCAGTTGGGACATAGTGGAATAGGCTAGACCCTTCTTGATATCGTTTTGGGTAATAGCGATTGTGGCACCTGTAAAGGCGGTAACGGCTCCCGTCCAGGCAATCACATCCATTGCCACTGGGATGCCTTCAAACACCGGATACATCCGGGCAATTAGGAAAACACCAGCCGCCACCATCGTTGCCGCGTGAATCAGCGCAGAGATGGGCGTAGGGCCTTCCATCGCGTCTGGTAGCCAGACGTGTAGGGGAACCTGGGCAGATTTTGCCACAGGCCCCATAAATACTAAAACTGCGAACAGGGCGGCAAGACCGGCGCTGAGGTAGCCAGATTCGACCAATGTGTGCAAGCGATCGCCCATCACGTCGAACTCAAAGCTGCCAGTTGCCCAGTAAAGCCCCAGCATCCCCAACAGCAGACCAAAATCGCCAACGCGGTTGGTTACAAAAGCTTTTTGACAGGCATCAGCTGCCCCTTTGCGGTCATACCAGAACCCGATCAGTAGGTACGAACACATACCGACCAGTTCCCAGAAAATATAAACCTGTACCAGGTTTGGGCTGACCACTAGACCCAACATTGAGGAGCTAAATAGGCTCAGGTAGGCGTAAAATCGCACATACCCCGGATCGTGAGCCATGTAGCCATCGGTATAAATCATCACCAGGAAGGCTACTGTCGTCACGATGACCAGCATCAAGGCTGTTAAATGGTCAATCGTGTAGCCCATATTCAGGTGAAAATTTCCTGCTGCTGCCCATTCTAGGGCGCGGGTGTAGGGCGGGTGTCCGTGAAATTGACTCCAAAGCAAAGCTAAGGAGTAACCCATCGCCGCCCCCAGCAGGGAAACTATAACTACGGCGTTTAACTGCCGTAGACGGTTAGTAAGTTGGTTAATCGAAATTAGTCCCAGACCGACCAGCATCGCCCCAGCTAGTGGCAGCACCGGGATGATCCAGGCATACTGATAGAGTGGTTCCATCACTAACGCCTACTTTATATTTCTTCACTAATTTGGCAAGACCGTTTACATTGTGACATACACAGTCCTCTAAAGTATTTATAACTAAACGTTTAGGAAGCGACAAAGCAATAGAAAAAAATAAACCCATCGGTAGAGATAACCAATGGGTTCATTGTTTGGGGGATTGGGGATTGGGGATTGGAGATTGGAGATTTGGAAAAAGTCTTACCTAGTCCCTAGTTCCCAGTCCCCAGTCCCCTTTTTAGGCCGAATTCGGCAGACAGCTAACCATAATTTTCTCCAGCCCTAGCCGTAAATCATCCCGTCCTTGGAAGCCATCAATGCGGTGAACCGCTTTGCCACCTTCAAACAAGATTAGCGTTGGCAGAGTTTTCAGGCGATAAGTATTCGCCAGCTTCAAATTTTGATCGGCGTTAATTCCAACTAATTTAACTTGTCCGCCCCATTCCGCTTGAAATCGCGTCAGGAGAGGGTTGATCAACCGGCACACTCCACACCAAGGTGCCGAAAAATGAACTAAAACAGGGGTCGAAGATTCTAAAACTTCTTGTGTAAACGTCCGTTCGCTTACAGAAAGCACCATGATCCCTCTAGATTTTATGGTTTTTTACTATTAATAGCCTGCGTTATTAGGTTGTGGGCTATAGGAAACTTGGTCAATGGGTGGGTAAAAATACTTACTCCATATCACCTGTTACCTGTTAACTATTCCTAATTGATATGGCTATTTGGGATCATGCTACATCCAATTGGGATCGCGTGACGCTTTTTGATCGCTAAACTACCAATTGAGTTTTGCTGTCGATCCAATCAACAAGGGGTGCGCCCACCACAGCAGCAGGATGAAACCGACGACTCCCGCATAGGAGGGACGGAGAAATTCTTGCAACTTAAGGGTTTGACGACCTTGCAGAAGCGCTAAGAAGGGGATGACAGAGGTACGAGATTTGGCAGCAACAAAGGCTTCTCCATAGCGAGCTAAAAGACGGCGATCGCCATGCCATACTGCGAATAAATGGTGTAGCACTAATCCTACTGATGTCAATAGGGTGAAGCTGGTGCCAATCCAAAGCGTGTGGGCAATACACCAAATTACCTGTCCTACCATCTGGGGGTGCCTGGTGATGCGGATAATCCCAGTTTCGTACAGATGGACTTGGGGCTTTTCGATGGCGGCGATTTCCAGCAAATTGAAGGTGGCGGGATAGAGAAACAAAAAGGAGATGGCTGAGAGTACCCATACCAGGGTTTGCACGCCTGTCACACCTTGAACTTGCCACAGTTGGACGCCATCATAGCGATGATTGAAAAAGTAAATTATCAACACCACCGCCAAGGGAAGACTGACGAGGGCAAACAGGATGCGGTAGAGTCGGGGGCCAATTCGTTTTTCGCCCCACGGTCTTAGCGCCGCTAACCCACTGTGAGCGATCGCAAACCCTAAAAGTAGCGCCAGCATTACCCAGTGGCTAGGAGTAAGAACCTCAAATAACATAAACTTCGATTACACAATAGGGACTTTTGGACTGGGTAATGGCGAAAAAGGTAATAGGTTTATATAGGTAGGTGCCAATTTTCTTTTTCGCCATTACCGATTACCCATTCTCTAAGCAAAAACCATACCCCCAAATATTAAGCGCGGGACTTGATCTCGTGTTGTGTTACTGTCGATGACTGAGAGGCTTGACAAGGTCGTGGGCAATAAATCACGCTCAAAGGAAGCGCGATCTCCAAAATTGTTAGTTGCCTCAGTCGCTCCTTCCCCTGTTTCGGGTAAAGCCTGTATGTCTGACCTTCCTTTCACTTTAGACCAACTCCGCATTCTTAAAGCGATCGCCGCTGAGGGGAGCTTCAAGCGTGCCGCCGATAGCCTGTATGTTTCGCAACCCGCTGTCAGCCTCCAAGTGCAAAACTTAGAGCGACAGTTAGATGTGCCGTTGTTCGACCGGGGTGGACGCCGCGCCCAGCTAACGGAAGCAGGGCATCTCCTCCTCAGCTATGGGGAAAAAATCCTGACACTTTGCCAGGAAACTTGCCGCGCGATTGAAGATTTGCAAAATCTCCAAGGCGGTACGCTGATTATCGGTGCTTCTCAGACGACAGGAACGTATTTGTTGCCCCGGATGATTGGGATGTTTCGGCAACAATATCCGGATGTAGCAGTGCAATTACACGTTCACTCGACGCGCCGCACTGCTTGGAGTGTCGCTAATGGGCAAGTTGACCTGGCAATTATCGGCGGAGAAGTTCCTTCTGAGCTACATGACTCCTTAGATATTATTCCCTACGCCGAAGATGAGTTGGCGTTGATCTTGCCAGTCTTTCATCCCTTCGCCAAACTGGAAACCATCCACAGAGAAGATTTGTATAAATTGCAGTTTATTGCCTTGGACTCTCAATCAACCATTCGTAAGGTTATTGACCAAGTGCTCACACGCAGCGACATTGATACTCGCCGCCTCAAAATCGAGATGGAACTAAACTCGATTGAAGCGATAAAAAATGCTGTGCAAGCAGGATTAGGAGCAGCTTTTGTTTCAGTTTCGGCGATAGAAAAAGAGTTGCAGATGGGCGTTCTCCACAGGGCTCACATTGACGATGTAGTGGTTAAACGGACGCTGTGGGTGATTGTTAACCCGAATCGCTACCGCTCTAAGGCAGCAGAAGCTTTTACTAAAGAAATTTTGCCAGAATTTGCCTCACCTGGATGGGGAAAGGTGCTGGAGGAGTCATCTGTCCTTGAAGCAGATGCTTTTAAAGCAGCTGCTCCTAACCCAGCAGGAAGTTAAGCTTAGGTTAGTCATTAGCCCTTAGTCCTTAGTTTATGACCAATGGCTAATGACTAACGGCAAGGACTAATGACTCATGACTCATGGAAATTTATTGCACCCGTCCAGGCTGCCCCCGACCCCAAAACTTTTTTTCCGAGCTCGATAACAACACTATTCTCAAGACGGTGCAACAAAAGTATTGCACTACTTGTGGAATGCCCCTAATTTTAGATGGGCGCTATGTGCCAACAAAGCTGTTGGGGCGTGGGGGATTTGGGGCGGCGTTTCTCGCACGCGATCGCCGCACTCCTGGTATGCGCTACTGCGTAGTAAAACAGTTTCAACCTGTGGGCGACTTAAACCCAGAACAGCTACAAATCGCCCAAAATTTATTTGAACGGGAAGGAGAAGTTTTAGAAGACTTGGGCAGGCACCAGCAAATTCCAGACTTGTTTGCTTTCTTTGAAATAATACTGCCCAGTATGCAAACGGGAAAACAAGATCAGTTTTTCTATCTGGTACAGGAATTTATCGATGGACAAAACTTGGAGGAGGAACTAGCGGCTAAGGGACAGTTCTCACAAGCCGAGGTGTTGCAACTGTTGCAGGAAATCCTCCCGGTGCTGAAGTTTGTCCATGACAATAACTCGATCCACCGAGATATTAAGCTTTCTAACATCATGCGTCGTAAAGACGGTTTGATTTATCTGTTAGATTTTGGTGCCGTCAAGCAGGTGACGAAGGGAACGACTGGTGGATCGTCAACTGGGATTTATTCGATGGGATTCGCGCCACCAGAGCAAATGAGTAGGGGACAAATCTACCCGTCAACAGATTTGTATGCTTTGGCTGTGACTTGCATTACCTTGGTGACTGGCAAGCAGCCAAACGAGCTATTTGATACTTTCAACAACCAGTGGAACTGGAGAAGTCAGGCAAAAGTAAGCGATCGCTTTGCCGAAATCCTCGACCGAATGCTCTTGCCTGCACCTAATCAACGCTTTCAGTCCGCCCAGGAAGTTCTCAGCGCCATCAACGCCATCAACCAAACAACGCCACCGCCGCAACCAGTAGCACCCACTCAGGTTCCTTCGACCCGCCCAGTAGCGCCAGCAGCGCCTGTTAGCCTCCCAACACCCGCACCGACTCAACCGCCAGCCCCCGTCCCACTTCCCTCTAAAGCGAGATTTTCTCTAATAGAAATCTTGGCAGGGGCAGCTTTCACTGGGTTTGAGGGTGGCTTACTGTTGATAGCCTTGAGCAGTCTTTTGCCATCACCAGGGATTAGCATTGGATTATTGGGGATGGTTATCGGAGGTCTGATTTTTGCCCAATATCGCCGCCTAATTGAAGGCAAGGATTTGCCAATTATTGCTGGCATTACCCTGCTAGTTGTGATGTTCCTCCCCGGCGTGAAAACGTTGATTGCCAGCTTGATACCTGGAAATCCTGCGATCGCGGGTGTATTATTTGTGGCGATTGTAGCTGCGGCGGGCGCGATCGCAATTACAGCCCTGTTTCGCCTCATCTACAAATTGCTTTCTAGTATATTTTAAATCTCTTGTATAATTGACCGCTTTATGTCTCACAAAAATGAAACTGCGGTTCTAGTAACATCTTTATTTATCACTGCTATCTTCATAGCAGCTGTTGCTTGGTGGGTTACAAAACCGCAAGACAAACCTCCGGGTGTACCAACATCCCCAAATGGCCCGGTAGATACAACCCCAGAAAATCCGCTCAACTCTATCAGTTTTGGGGAAAAAATTTTAGTGGCAGAGGAGGTTAGAGGTGGGAGTCCTGCCTTCAAAACTTTAAAACAAGCGGGAGTAAATGACATTGCAGCCGGAAAATATAATGAAGCAGTTTCCCAACTATCAGCAGCACTAAGGGAAAACCGTAACGCTCCCGAAACGTTAATTTATTTAAACAATGCCCGAATTAATCTTAATCAGCAAAAATCTTACACGATTGCCGTAGCCGTACCGATTGGCAGTGACCCGAATGGTTCTTTAGAGGTATTGCGCGGGGTGGCTCTTGCCCAAAATGAAATTAATCAGGCTGGGGGAATTAACGGGGTACTGCTAAAAGTAGCGATCGCCAACGACAATAATCAAGAAGAACAAGCAAAAAAAATTGCCAGCGCCTTAGTTGACAATAAAGACGTTTTAGGAGTTGTCGGTCATTGGGCAAGTCAAGTTACTTTAGCAGTGGCTCCCATCTACGACTCTAAACTTGTTGCGATTTCCCCTATCAGTACCGCCGTTAGTCTTTCCGGCAAAAGTCTCTATATTTTTCGCACCGTCCCCAGCGATTATATGGCGGCTAGGGCGTTAGCGGATTATATGCTTACCAAATTGCAACGGAGAAAGGTAGCTGTTTTCTTTAATTCCAAAAGTACCTATAGTCAGTCCCTCAAGTCTGAGTTTGTCACGGCTGTTGGACTGGCAGGCGGGCAGGTGAAAAATGAGTATGACCTATCTGATTCTGCTTTTAGTGCTGCTGGGAGTGTAGAACAGGCAATTGAGCAAGGGGCAGAGGTGCTCATGTTAGCCTCAAACACGGGTGAACTAGACAAGGCACTTCAGGTAGTTCAGGTAAACCGGAAACGGTTAAGTATGCTGGCAGGAGATGATGTTTACGCGATCAAAACTTTGGAAATTGGTGCAGATGCGGCACTAGGAATGGTGGTGGCTGTTCCCTGGGACATTGACGGCGACCCAACTTCAGCCTTTCCCCGCCAAGCCAGAGAGCTTTTTGGATCTGATGTGAACTGGCGTACCGCCCTCGCCTATGATGCTGCAAAGGCTTTGATTGCGGCGATCCAGCGCAACCCCACCCGAACCGGGGTGCAACAAGCGCTCGCATCATCAGACTTTACGACAAAGGGAGCCTCTGGCACAATTGGTTTTTTGCCGTCAGGCGATCGCAATGGGACAATTCAACTGGTGAAAATCGTTGCCGATAAGCGCTCACCAACTACCTATGACTTTGTACCAGTACCTCGATGATAGAGCAACAAAGATTAAACTAAGGTTGCAACAGCCCTAAACTAACATCTGTCCATGTCGCAGAAAAACGAAACGACAGTTCTAGTCTTAGCCCTCCTGATAACGGCTGGGTTGTTAGGCGGCGGGTTCTGGTGGTTTACCAATCGGTCTGGTGTAAATTTGGGTGGTAAGCCCATTAATGCAACCAACCAATCTGCACAATCTACAGTTGAAACTTTTGCTCAGGTTCAAGGCGTTCCATCGGGACTATTTAGTTACGGTGGTAGCACAACTTGGGCCCCAATTCGTAAAGAAGTAGACTGGGGAATCCAAACTGTTTGGCCTAAGTTTGTCCTGCGCTACACCGATCCTACCAGCGGTGCGCCTGGATCTGGTGCTGGCATCAAAATGCTATTAAATAATCAGCTCGCCTTTGCACAATCTTCGCGCTCAATTAAAGATGAAGAATATCAGCAGGCACAACAACGGGGTTTTACTCTCAAAGAAATACCCGTAGCGATTGATGGAATTGCGATCGCAGTGAATCCAAATCTCAACATCCCCGGTCTTACCATCGCCCAACTCAAAGACATTTACACAGGCAAAATAACCAACTGGCAGGAAGTCGGTGGTTCTAATCTTTCCATTAAACCTTACTCTCGTCGCATTGAAGAAGGAGGCACAATCGAATTCTTTGCAGAAAACGTCTTACAAGGACAGAACTTTGGTGCCAACGTTCAGTTTATCGGCACGACAACCGAAGCCTTGAGAGAAGTAGCAACTAATCCAGGCAGCATCTACTACGCCTCAGCGCCGGAAGTAGTCGGTCAGTGTACCGTTAAACCCCTGCCGCTTGGTCGAACATCCGATCAACTGGTTCCTCCCTATCAAGAGCCTTTCGTACCCCTTGAACAATGCCCAACTCAGCGCAACGGCTTAAACTCCAGTGCCTTTCAAAGCGGTAAATACCCAATTACTCGCAATTTATTTGTCATTGTTAAACTAAATGGTCAACCAGACCAACAGGCAGGAGAAGCATACGCCAATTTATTGCTTACACAGCAAGGTCAACAACTGCTGGAAGAAGCTGGATTTGTCAGAATCCGCTGAAACCATTTTTTTACCACTGCAATCTACCCATGTCGCAAAAGAACGAAACACTGCTTCTACTTTTAACCCTCCTGATAACAGCTGGGTTATTAGGTGGCGGGTTCTTGTGGTTTACCAATCGGTCAAGCGTTGAATTGACTGGGAGGCGCATTAATGCAACCAATCAATCTGCACAATCCACATCTGAAACTTTTGGCTCTGTTCAAGGCGTTCCATCGGGACTAATTAGTTACGGTGGCAGCACTACTTGGGTACCTATCCGCAAAGATGTAGATTCAGCCATTCAAAGAACATGGCCTAAGTTCCAGTTGCGCTACACCAACCCCAGCAAGGGTGCCCCTAACTCTGAGACAGGTATTCGGATGTTATTAGAAAATCAACTGGACTTTGCTCAGTCTTCAGTTCCTATTCCAAACAAATATTATCAGCAAGCGCAACAACGTGGTATTAGCCTTAAAGAGATAGCAGTCGCGATCGATGCTCTGGCAGTTGTTGTCAACCCTAGCTTAAACATCCCAGGTCTGACTGTAGAGCAGGTAGATAAAATTTACGAAGGCAAGATTATTAACTGGAATCAAGTCGGTGGCCCCAACCTTAAAATTAAGCCTTACAGTAAAGCCCAGCAAAAAGCCGATTCTCATATTGAATTTACGGCGACTACGACCGAGGCTCTACGCGGGGTAGCTAGAAATCCCGGAGGTATTTTCTACGCTTCAGCACCGCTACTGGTAACGCAGTGTAATGTTAAGCCGTTGCCGTTGGGCCGTAATGCTAATCAGCTGGTTTCCCCTTACAAAGAGCCATTGGTTCCTCTGTCTGAGTGTCCTGCTAAACGCAACCAACTGAATATTGATGCTTTCAAGAGCGGTCAATATCCGAATACTCGGCGGTTGTTTGTTATTGTCAAACAGAATGGTCAACTCGACGAGCAGGCAGGTGAAGCTTATGCCAAACTATTGCTGACAGCTCAAGGACAAAAATTGATCGCAAAAGCTGGATTTGTCAGAATCCGCTAACGCAGATTTTGAAGAGGATATCAATACAAAGCACCATACGCCAATAGTTAATTTAAAAATCAGCTCATGTCTCAGAAAAACGAAACACCTGTTCTGATATTGGCTCTTTTGATTACATCTGCATTATTAGGCGGCGGCTTCTGGTGGTTTACCAAACGCTCTGGCGTTGACGTGGGTAACTTGTCCAAACCCACCCCATCGGCAAGTCAACCCGCGCAACCCGATAATTCTGCCTCCAGTCCCCCAGTCAATCAAACCAATCAAACAGCACAATCGGCGGGTGAAGGCTTTGCCCAAGTGCAAAATGTCCCCACTGGGCTATTTAGCTATGGTGGTAGCACCTCGTTTGCACCGATTCGCCTTTCAGTAGACTCAGCTATACAAGCGGCGCGACCTGAGTTTAAATTGCGCTATGTTAATCCAACCAGTAGTTCCGCCGGATCTGGTACGGGCATCAAGATGTTAATAGATGGGAAACTTGATTTTGCCCAATCCTCCCGACCAATTCTTTCACAGGAATATCAACAAGCACAGCAACGCGGTTTTGGTCTGAAAGAATTTGCCATTGCCATTGATGGATTAGCAGTAGCTGTTAACCCAAATCTCGATATTCCAGGTTTGACTTTAGACCAGTTGAAATCTATCTACACTGGCAAGATTACCAACTGGCAAGAACTGGGTGGCCCGAATGTGGCAATAAAACCCTATACCCGCCCAAACCAGGGCGGCACAGTGGAACTATTTATCGAAGAAGTTTTGGCCAATGAAAAGTTTGGTACAAATGTTGAGTTTGTCCCTGACACTACTACCGCACTACGAAAACTCGCTGCTAACACTGGCGGAATTTATTTTGCTTCTGCGCCAGAGGTAGTGCCGCAGTGTAGCATTAAACCTTTGCCACTGGGCAGTAAAGCGGGTGAATTTGTGACACCCTATCAACAGCCTTTGGTATCTCCTCAAGAGTGTCCCGATAAACGCAATCAGCTCAATATTGCGGCTTTCCAAAACGGGCAATACCCGATTACTCGAAAGCTGTTTGTCGTAGTTAAACAGAATGGTCAGCGAGAGCAACAAGCTGGAGAAGCTTATTCTAACTTTTTACAGACGCAGAAGGGTCAGGAACTGATTAGCGACATTGGATTTGTCCGCATCCGCTAAATAATAGCTAATAGCTATTATTTATAATTCGTCATAGCCCAACAACTAAAGGCTAGGAGCTAGAGCTAGCGAATAGCTGTTAAGTAGAGTCACTTAATTACTTGTAGGATGGGTAGAGCGATCGCGAAACCCATCAAACCTTTACCAATGTTTGATTTCCTGCCTCAAATGCCACCCATCAAAAGGCCGGGAAACAAAGCACCACGGGCGTAGACTGCCCAACCTACACGATGATATCGGTTAGTTTGGTTCTCCAACTTAGCTATTAGCTAGTTGTTATTATTGGAACCCAAAGTAGATATCGGTAAACACAGCAAATTATCTCCTTGTGTTCGGATTAATCCCTTTTGGCGTAACTTGCCCATTAACCGAGTCACGGTTACGCGAGTGGAACCAATAGCACTGCCAATTTGGGCATGAGTCAGAGGAAATGGCAGACAGTAACCGTTTTCATATGGTTCGCCGAATTCTTCAATTAACAGGGTCAAAAATCCCAAAAGTCGGTCAATTGTCCGCCTTTGTCCCAGCGTACTCAGCCACAGCAGCTTGCGCTGATGCTGATAGCGAAAGGCATCAAATACCTCTCGGCGAAAATGCGGCCAGTTGTCCAGGTCATGCCAGTACATCCACACCACAGAAGTTTGATCGACGTGGGCGTAAGCCTGGAGTGTAAATGGTGACTGCGCCACAATTTCAAATGGCTGTCCGGCACCAACAAAGCCTAAAAAAGCTTCTTCTGGACTCAAACGCATGGCTTTAGCAGCAGAATTACTGGTGGTAGCAGTAATTTGAGCTGTACCTACCAAGCGGATAGCACCCCTCTGCACTAAATACAACAGTCCTGGTCTGGCCGGAATCCGTTCGTCTTTGGTGAAAGTTCGATATCGATAATGTTCCTGCGCCCAGTCAAGAATTCTTTGCCAGGTTAAAAAGGGGCGAGATACCTCTGATGTGGAGGATGGTGAATGCATATAACGCAGCGATAATCTTTTATAGATTCTACCAAGATTTCAATGTAGCAAAAAATACTTGCTGCGGCTTCAGCTAAAATTAGAAATTATTCTCAAATAACTCTTCCATTAGATAGACGTAAAAACGATACTGATAATTAGGTTACGCCATTACAAACCTGCGAGGATCAAGGTGAGTTTATCAAACATTGGCTGCGCTAGTCTTCAGCATCTGCTGATTATTCAGCTACAGACAGCTATCGGTTTGTACAGAGAAAGAGAAACTTTGTATACACAAGCACAACAATTGTCTACAGCTGAGGAAAATTTGTCTTTGAGTGTTGGGTTGATGGCTGGGGAGGCAATTCCTTTAAAGCGATTTTGGCATACGGGCATTCTATACAGGTCGAGCGTAGCGCTGAAACTTGCACCCCTGTGGAACCTGCCAGCTCTGGAAATTGCTGCTGGCTTGGCTAAATATCTCTGTGCCACTACCGATACAAATCAGGAAAATATAACTTTACAAAGTTTTACAATTCAAGTTACTCCTCCCGGTTTAATTGAATTCCAACTAACCGATCGGGGAATGGCACTTTGCTTGCAGTTCTTGGTGAACAGAGACAGTGGGCAATTCCCAATTCCCAATTCCCAATTCCCAATTCCCAATTCCCAATCCTTATCAAGTTTCCCTATACAGTACGCCCATGCTCGTTGCTGCTCTCTGCTGCGCTTAGGAGAGCGGGAAGGTTTAATCCGGCTAGGTGTTCCGGCTCTGAGGATAGTCGAGCCAGACGTGATTCCTTGGCTGAATGAAGATTCCGTCCGCTTAGTTGATCCAACAGAACGCTCTTTGATTGCTCAGGTGCTGGGGTTGTTAGATGAATTGGACGGATGGGGTCAACCCGACTGGGTGAAACTGGCGATCGCTTTGAGTCAAACTTGGGAAAGCTTCTACCGTGAGTGTCGCATTTTTGGTGAAGTGAAGACCCAGACACCGCATCTGGCTCAAGCCAGATTAGGTTTAGTGGCGGCTACTGGCTCCATTTTGCGATCGCTGTTGCAAAATCGGTTATTCATCCTAGCACCGACAGAACTTTGATCGGAAAAAAGTATACCTAAAGGTAGAAAATTTGCTCAAGGGGAGTGACAAATTAAATTAAGTCGAATACTATTGCTCTTGTGTGAGGAGCGAACCAGATAGGGGAACCGAGACGAAACACGGCCAGTCGTCGGTTCCCTTTCTGATTTGTAGGGTAAGAATTAAAAATAAAGCAATTCAATGGTTGGATGACATAAATAGTAGGAGCATAGCAATGCCATGCCCCTACCGAAGGTAAGAACTGCCATATATTCCACCCAACTGAGAAACGCTATAAAAATTGAAGAGAATTTAAAGGGATGGGCGGGCAAGATGCCCACCTGACCAGAATCGAAAGATATTTTTAAAGTAGGAACTTCTCAATTGCGGTAGCAGCACCGTCTTGCTCAACACTGGGAGCTACCCAAGTAGCGATCGCTTGAACGTCTGCGGGTGCATTACCCATCGCTACACCAATTCCAGCGTATTCCAGCATCTCGAAATCATTAAAATTATCCCCAATGGCCATCACATTACTGGCTTCCAGTCCCAGTATCTCTTCAGCTAAGTAGCGCACCGCCGTTCCTTTATTAACGCTGGGGTGAGTTGCTTCAAAGAAAGTCGCCACCGATGTAGTTAAGTACAGTTCAGCCGGGGTGTAACGCGATCGCAACGTACCCATCAGGTTGTCAATTACGGCAGTATCCTCACACAGAGCCAAAACTTTCGTCGGTTCAGTATTTAAAACGTTACGCAGGTCGCCTACAGCGATAGGCTGGATACCAGAACGCTCTGAGTAAGCTTGTGTAGCTGGCGTAATTTCCCGGACATAAAGCTGGTCGTTGATATAGAAGTGGATAGAAAGTAGCGATCGCAACTCTGGTTCCTCAAAGTAATCCAACAACTGCAACACTAATGGTTTAGAGACAGGACAATGCCTGAGAACTTGGTTTTGTGCAGGATCTTGAATCCATGCCCCTTGATACGCCATCACAGGCAGCGTCGAGCCGACTTGCTGATGGAAGCGCAAAGTAGAACGATACATCCTCCCAGTCGCGATCGCTATCTGAATGCCCTTCGCCTGGGCGGCACGAATCGCCTGGAGTACAGGTTCCCGGATATCGTTGGATACACCAGCAATGGTGCCATCGATGTCTAGCACCAGTAATCGAATAGCATCAGAGTTTACACTGGGCAAGCTTCCCGCACTTACCTGGTTAGCAGAAGAAGGTTTTGGCATAAGTTGTTAATTATTCCTTGTTCGTTGTTAGAGTAACCAAACCTCTGAAAACTAACAACTAAAAACTAATAACTCCTTAAAGGCCATGACCGAGGCAAAAAATCGCTTTCGTGCCAGTCGTCGGGTTTTATATGTCACCCTTTGGCTTACATTGTTCATTTTGTCAGTCAAAGTTTCAGCCGCATGGGTGACGCAAAGTCTCAGTCTCTTAGCAGAGTCGCTGCATACCCTGATTACCAGCTTCAGTACCCTACTGAGTTTGCTCGCCGTTGCTGCACCTAACCGTCTGGCAGGGCGCGAAATCTATGGTCATAGCAAACTGGAAAGCTCAGCAACACTAATACTGGTGGCATTTTTGGGCTTTGCCTGTACAAATTTATTGGGGATGTCCGCCCAGCAACTGATAGCTGTCACTAATGCAGCCGATCTACCATTTCCCACCCGGGTAAGTCTACCCCTGATTCAAATCCTATCCGCACTTGCAGGCGTTACTATCCTCTTGGCTTTCTTAAACATCCACCAAGCCAAAGTGTTGAATAGCCCTACCCTACGTTTCAATGCTAACCAGCTGCTCAAGGATGTGTTGCTGACACTCGCCGTGGTGCTGTGTTTAGTAGGAGTTTTGTGGGGTGTGTTCTGGCTGGATCTGCTGCTGGCAGTTTTATTGGTAATCCAGACAGTGAGAAGTTGTTGGTACATGGTGAACTGGCAGTTACCACTGATGGTGCAACAAAGCGCGATCGCTCCTGAAGTTTTGGCTCAAATTGCCCGTCAGGTTGGCGGTGTCACCCACTGCTACCACATTGAGTCGCGGGGAATTGTGGGGCGCTTAGTATTTGTACAGATGCACCTGATTCTGCATCCAGACTTTGTGGAAGTTGCCTCCCAGATTGCCGAACGTATCGAATTAGCCATTAGAGAACGCTACGGCCCCATTCAAGCCATCTTCTACATTGATGACTATCTGCGAGAGCCTCCCGGCACCAGTCTGCCAAATCAGCCCTCAGAGGTCGATGGTAGAAGCGATCGCCACGATGAGACACACAGCCAAAATTAATTGAGCATCAGTTCAACTAAAACACCGAATTATTACTGATTCGCGTCAGGACTGCATTGCTGCGCTTATCGCGTAGCAAGCTCTGCCTCGTGCGTATCGCCAATTTATGCTTGCGTTTTCAGCTCAGGAGAAGCAATTATTCCAGTCTGGATAACACCCATTTCTAGTGTTTGACACTTGTTGAACAAAAAGTATTATCCGCAAAAACTCTTACAACTTCTCAGCAAATTTACTGATATTTCTTAGATAAAAACTCTTTTTTCAGGAAACTGTCTCCCGCTAAAAAATAAATATGAATTACTTTTACTGTAGTCAGCGAAATTACCGATGTTTTTTAAATAACGCTTTTCTTTAAACTGAGGAAATTACTGCTGGAAAAATCAATAATAATCAGTAAATTAGTAAGTAGATTCGGGCTTTGCGTAAATGTCGAAAGAGTATGAAGAGTTAAACAAGACTTGCAAGACTTGTAGACATTCAACTGCAAAGTCAGATATTAATAGAGAAGAAAAGCAAATCACTTCAACATCGGTTCTCTAAAAAAAAATAACTCAATTTTTTTTTAGGTTATATGCCGATTAAATGAGGTGAAGTCGTTCATCGCCTTGGTAGAGGTACTTAAATGAAAACCAAACTATTTACTACACTGTTTGCCGCTGCTGCTGCCCTGACCGGCGTCATCTCTGCAACTGCTCCTGCATCCGCTCAAATTAACTGGGGTCCTAATTCTTTAGATAGCGCGCCTACAAAGAAGACATTGAGTCAATCTTCTGATGCTTTGAACATTCAAAATCTTTTGAAGGGCTTAAACACTCAGCTCAACAAGACTCAAGAGAAAAACGCATTCCCTGACTTAAGCCTTCTAGGAGGTAAATCGTTTGATCTGAGCAAGTTAACAGTGAAAAATAACACTGATATTCGCGCTTACTTTGTCAATGAAGGCGCGGATTATAACAATCAGTTGGGTTATCAAGCGCTTGACACTAACGGCAACGTTGCCAAAGAAGGGCTGGCTTTTTGGGAACTCAACAGCACCGATAGCATTAGAGAAAACGACATTAGTTATACCAATCTCAAGCAAGGAGACTGGGTAAGCTTAGGCAGCTTCAGCAAAGGTACGACTCTGAATTTCCAGTTGAATGCCAATAGCTTATACGGCACACAAAACTCATACGGTATCTACAATTCTGTTTCTAGTGCTGCTAACCCAGATGGACTACAGCACGCCAAAGGCTATATGTTTGACTCTCGTTACCTAGTAGTTGGTTTCGAGGATTTGTATGGAGATGGCAGCTGGACTGGCGTAACTCCAGCATCTGACCGCGACTTCAACGACACTGTGTTCATCGTCGATTTGGGTGAAGGCGGTTTTGCAAGCGTACCTGAGCCTTCTGCAACCTTAGCGCTAGCGGGAATGAGCCTTGTTGGTATGTTTGGGGTGCGTCGCCGCCGCAACAGCCAAATCAACGGCTAATCTGCTGATACATCGCTGATGTTTATGTAAGTTTGATTAGTCAACACCCATTTTTTCTAGCCTGCTGTTGCGGGCTTTTTCCATTAGAGGTAATATTTGCAGCCGCAGTAGGTATGGTTGCCAGCAATCGCAGTCACCGCAACCAAGTTGATTAATTGGTTGTTGGAGCGTTCCTGAAGGATCTATAGTCAAAAAGCCGTTGAATATACCACTCAACGGCTTTTTGCTGTGAATTATCAATCTGAACCATATAAAAAACCGAATAAGTTTGCAAGCGGCTAGATAAAATAAGGCTATGTCTCAATCCACCTCTGCCTCATCCCAAAACCGACCTCTACTCATCCTAGTAGATGGTCACTCGTTAGCCTTCCGCTCCTACTTTGCGTTTGCCAAAAGTCGGGATGGGGGCTTAAAAACAAAAACAGGTATTCCTACGAGTGTCTGCTTTGGCTTCCTCAAGTCCTTGCTGGAGGTGATAGCATCTCAGCATCCGCAGGCGATCGCGATCGCATTTGACCTCGGCTTACCCACTTTCCGCCACGAAGCCGACGACACATACAAAGCCGACCGAGCCGAGACACCAGAAGATTTTATCACCGACCTAAAAAATCTCCACGAACTTTTGGATGCCTTGAATCTACCGATTCTCACCTCTGGTGGCTATGAGGCAGATGATGTCTTGGGGACTTTGGCAGTTCGGGCAAGTGCTGCGGGTTACAGTGTCAAAATCGTTACAGGTGATAGAGATTTATTTCAACTGGTTGACACCGCAAAGGAAATTAACGTTTTATATCTCGGTCAAACCTTCTGGCAACGCACCAGCACCGCAGGGCCAGTAGAATTTGGCCCAGAGGAAGTAAAACAGAAGCTAGGAATACTACCAGAGCAGGTTGTCGATTACAAAGCTCTCTGCGGAGATAGCTCCGATAACATCCCCGGCGTTAAGGGAATTGGCGACAAGACGGCGGTGAAGCTGCTTACAGATTATGGCTCTCTAGACGGGATTTATGCTTCCTTAGATGAGATTAAAGGAGCAGTCAAGCAGAAACTGGAAACTGGAAAACAAGAGGCCTATCGCTCCCAGCACTTGGCGAAAATAGTTCTTGATGTTCCTCTGGATTTTAGTTTAGAAGACTCCCATTTGAAGGGATTTGATGCCCCTGTCTTGAAGCAGCAGCTGGAAAAGCTAGAGTTAAACAAATTTTTAAGCAAAATCAGCGAAATCCAGCTAGCGTTTGGTGGTACAGATGAGGAACCTAATGTAGAGCAGGTTTCTAGCTTGCTAGAGGAAAAGGGTGGGCAGAAACCAGAGGATGCTCAACTGGAAGATGAAGACGGCGACCTGTGGTTTTTCAGTGCAGCGGACACCGAAGCGGCTGCAAAGACAGACAAAAATGCTGCTAGCACGATTACACCCCAAATTATTGATACTCCAGAAAAACTAACTCAACTGGTAAACCAGCTGAAAACTTGTACTGACTCAGCTTCGCCTGTGGCTTGGGATACGGAAACTGATTCCCTAGAGCCGCGAGATGCTTCTTTAGTGGGGATTGGCTGCTGTTGGGGAACCGAACAATCGGAAATTGCCTACATCCCTACTGCACATAAATCAGGCTCAAACCTGGATAAAACAACTGTTTTAGAAGCTTTGCGTCCAATTTTGGAAAGTAATGATTATCCCAAAACGTTGCAAAATGCCAAGTTTGACCGCTTGGTATTACGCTTTCAGGGAATTAAGCTTTCCGGAGTCATCTTTGACACGATGCTTGCTAGTTACGTACTAAATCCAGAAGATAGCCACAACCTCGGCGATTTAGTTCTGCGCTACTTGGGGCTACAAATAAGTAATTATACGGATGTAGTGCCAAAAGGCAAGAATATTGCCGATCTGGATATTCAGACTGTAGCTTACTACTGCGGGATGCAGGTTTATGCAACATTCCAGTTGGTGCCAAAACTAAGAGAAAAACTGAAGCAAGTTGAAGCTCTCCACAAGCTGCTGCTGGAAGTAGAACAACCTCTAGAACCAGTCTTAGCCCAGATGGAATACACGGGCATCCGGATTGATGTGGGATATCTCAAAGAACTCTCGCAACAGATGGAACCAGATTTAGAGGCGATTAAGCAGAAAGCTTATAACTCCGTACCCCGTAATATCTTCAATGAGTACGTCGAAAAACTCTTGTCACAGTTGGAACCAGATTTTGAGGCGGTTAAGCAGAAAAAATACGACTCTGTAGCCAGTCCTATTTTTAAGGCTTATCTCAAAAAAACCTCACAAAGCAAGGAAACGGATTTAGCAGCGATTAGGCAAAAAGTTTACGAGACCGAACCCAGCGTTATTTTAAATTTGAACTCGCCTGCTCAGTTGAGTGAATTGCTGTTTGAGATAGTCAAGCTGGAAAAAAAGAAGTCTCGCAAAACCCCAACAGGGCTTTACTCCACCGATGTCTCCGTTTTGGAAAAATTGCAAGGAGATCATCCAATTATTGATGCTCTCTTAGAGTACCGCACCCTATACAAGCTTTATTCTACCTATGTGGAAGCGATACCAAAGCTGGTGCGTAGCGATACTCAGCGAGTACATACTGATTTCAATCAGGCGCTTACTGATACTGGGCGGCTGTCTTCTTCTAATCCAAATTTACAGAATATTCCCATCGGCACGGAATTTAGTCGGCGGATTCGCAGAGCATTTTTACCAGAACCGGGTTGGTTACTGCTTGCTGCTGACTATTCGCAAATCGAGTTGCGAATTTTGGCTCACCTGAGCAAAGAGCCAGTGTTAGTTGAAGCATATCGGCAAAATGAGGATATCCACAGCGTTACTGCTCGGCTGTTATTTGAGAAGGACACAATAACATCCGAGGAACGCCGCTTAGGGAAGATTATAAACTTCGGCGTGATTTACGGGATGGGTGCGGCGCGGTTTGCGCGGGAAGCTGGAGTAAAGGCGACAGAGGGTAGACTGTTTATCGATCGCTTCAACGAGCGTTATCGCAAAGTTTTTGATTATTTGGAGCAAGTCAAGAGGGAAGCGATCGCGCACGGCTACGTTGAAACTATTTTAGGTCGTCGTCGCTACTTTAATTTCGAGGGCGGCAGTCTCCGCAAGCTCAAAGGTAGCAACCCGGATGATATCAAACTTGATGAATTCCGGCGGTTAGGACAATCTGATGCCCAACTTTTGCGAGCAGCTGCTAACGCACCGATTCAGGGTTCTAGCGCCGATATCATCAAAATTGCGATGGCGCAATTGCACGAAGTTTTACAGAATTATCAGGCACGTTTGCTGTTACAAGTTCACGATGAATTAGTGTTTGAAGTTCCTCCCTCGGAGTGGGAAGAATTACAGATGAAGATTCGTTCCACAATGGAAAATGCTGTTTCTTTGAGCGTTCCTCTATTAGTTGATGTTCGTGCTGGACAAAACTGGATGGAAACGAAGTAAATCTACATCTATAATTAAATATAGCGTTTCTTGATCGCATGAGTTACACCAAAACTCCTACGATAGCAAGCATTCCAACCTGTCAGTTTGTACCTCGGTAGATTGAGAACCGCTATAGTTAGAATGTGACTAATAAAAATTAAGGAATCAGTAGCTAACTGGTTTATGTTTTTGTAGGTTCAGGGTTCAAGAGTCCTACCTTGCATACGCTTTGTGTGAAGCTATCTTCGTAGCGATCGCGCCTATCCCATAGCGATCCAGAGCAAACGCATCTTATTTCTGAAATGCTTACTAGACAAGGGCTTCAAGCATTTAGTATTTATCATTATCAAGTTATCAAATCCTTACGGGGAAGGAAATCCAGAATTTAGATGCGTTTGCCCTGCATAGCGATCCGAGTAGAGCGATCGCTATTCCACTCTTGAACAATGAACGACTGATACCATTTCCCTGTCTGCCATGAATCCGTCTATTGCCCTTTGTTTTTCTAGCGTCAGGGAAGCGGTGCGTTAGCACGGGGTTGGGGACTCGTAAATGTGGCATCAAAACAGTGATTTGGTATGACAACTAATAACTGTAGCGGTGCGGCATTGCCGTACTCCTACCAACTACAACTCTCAACCAATAGTTTAATTTCACTGACCTATTTATAACTTCCAGTTCTTGGCTTTTGCGTTCCCAGTCTGCTCGCCTAGCAGCAACCCTAGCTTCTACAATCTCTGCAAACTATGTCGGGTAAGGCTTTTTCCTATTGGGTTTGCTCAGCACTAACAGTCAATTACCTACCTAAGCATAGTCTGGACGCAAGAACGCAATTCTTAGGCTAGGGTTAAGTTTTAATAAACTATTTAAAATTGTATGTCCCAAAAACAGATAGGCTATAGTTTTTCATATTAATAAAAATTTAATAACTTTTAATATTGTTTCTTAATTGGTGTAAAGTAAGGTTTTTAGCTTGAGTTAAAATACTCTGATCCTCAAATAGAACCGTAATTTTATAAACTTTTTATAAAGTTATTTTAGTTATTTTATATAAAATTTATATTACGAAATTAAGATCAGAAAATTTACTGATGAAAAAAATCTCATTAATTCTGTATACTTCGTGACATAGGCAGTATTTGAACTAATTTAATAAAAATGAAAGCCACTACATTAAGTTTGGCAAAGATTGTTCAGTTAATAGATTTAGTCAGCCAGCGACAAGGAACGGGGAAATTGCTCCTTGTTAGTGGCGATAAGTTGCAAAACAATACGCCAAGCGATTCGCCGACCGAGGTGCTAAGCCAGAGCGATCGTCAATGGCACTTATACTTCTTTCAAGGGCATCTTTTTTATGCCACTGACAGCCACCACTGCTTCCGCCGTTGGCAAAGGGCGTTGAAGCAATCCTGTCCTGAGTTTGCCCCTGAGGTGTCTTTTGCTAATCAACCTTGGGAGTACCAGGTGCTGGAGGAAGGCATTAAAGAAGGTAGCCTAAATCTAAATCAAGTCAAGGCTATTGTTCAAACCAACGCTTTAGAGGTGTTTTTTGAACTGGTTAGTTATCCAGCCCCTCTTACCAGCCATTGGCAACCGTGCAAACTATCAACTGCTCCCATAGCTTTGCTTCCAGCAAAACAAGTTTTTCAAAAAGCTCAACAAATGTGGGAACAGTGGCAAGCGAAAGATTTAGGACAAATTTCCCCTAACCTGGCACCTGTTTTAAAACAATCTCCTCAAAAACCAAATCAAGATTCTAAAGAAGCTTCTTTAAGCCTAATTCAGCTGCTCAATAGTCAAAACACCCTTTTGGATATTGCTTATCAGCTGCGGCAACCTGCGTGGGCAGTGACACTATCCTTACTTACCTTGGTTCGTAAGAATCTTGTGGAATTCAAAGAAGTTCCAGATTTACCCAAACCCGTTTCACAAAAGCAAAAGCCTGCTGCTATAAAAGTGGGTGCATCTCCAACGCCAAATCTCTGTGGCCCTTTAATTGCCTGTATTGATGATAGTCCAGTTATTGGTCAGGTATTAGAAAAAATCCTCATACCCGCTGGATATCGGCTGTTGAAGATAACTGAGCCGTTGCAACAGATGGGTATCCTCGCGAAGCAAAAGCCAGACTTAATTTTCCTAGACTTAGTAATGCCGGATGCTAACGGCTATAGCCTTTGTGCCTTCTTACGCCAGACGCCAATATTTCAGAAAACGCCGATTATTATCCTCACCAGTCGGGACAACCTAATTAACCGCAGCCAAGCCAAACTTACTGGGGCTGTAGATTTTTTAAGCAAGCCACCAGAACCGAAAAAAGTGCTGCAAGTCATTCAAAAGTATCTAGCTCCAGAAAAGACACCAAGATCTGCTTTGAAATCATCAGCAGCCAACGCAGGTGGAGCGGAAGTAGTGATGAAACAAAGTTTAAACGGCGCTAGTTAAAAACCGTATTAAATAAAAAGTTTATTAAAAGTAAAGCTTGTAGAAATTTGTACTTTTAATAATATTTTAATGCTGGTTATTCTGATAGATGTAGTAACACGCTAGAATCATCTTCCCTAAGAGGTTAACACCATGCCTACTGCTTTAGTTGTTGAAGATACTTTAACTGAAAGAGAAATTTTTAGTAGCTGTTTGCGGCGGGGCGGATTAAATGTTTTGACAGCTAATAACGGAGAAGAAGCCTTAGAAAAAATTCTGGCTTATAAACCTGATGTCATCATTCTAGACGTGGTGCTGCCAGGTCGTAGTGGATTTGAACTATGCCGCGAGCTGAAAGCTGATGCAGAAACTAACAAAATTCCAGTTGTAATGTGTTCCACGAAAGGAACTGATATGGATAAATTCTGGGGTCTGAAACAAGGAGCAGATGCTTACATCCCCAAGCCAGTGGATCAAGAAGAACTGTTGCGTACTGTTAAGCAATTAATTAAAAATTAGCGTTCGCCCTTACTAAAGGGCAAGGAGACAAGCAATGGAATCGGAGTTGTTGTCCACAAACACGACTTTAGCTGAGCTATTTAAAACTCATACCCCAGGACATACAGCAGTTGTGGGACAGCAGTTTTTGCGGTTCCATCTTTTGCCTGATACTACAGCGCTCTTACCTGTGCATCAGATGACGGAAGTATTGACCATTCCCATAAATCAAATTGTGCCTATTCCTCATCTGCCAGCTTGGATAATGGGAGTTTATAACTGGCGTGGTGAGATTTTATGGATGGTAGATTTGGGGCGCTTGGTAGGACTAACCCCTTTATATCAACACGCAATTAGCCGCTCAACCTACACAGTAATTGTGATTCATAGCGCACAGCAAGTGTTAGTAAAACAGCGAATAGGTACCCAAATTACGGGTAGAAAAATGCTGGGACTGGTGGTTAATCAAGTGGAAGATATGGAATGGTGCGATCCAAATTTAATCCAATCTCCCCTTCAATCGGCTGTAACTCTTGAACTGCTGCCATTTTTACGAGGTTATTGGATAAAATCCACTGGAGAGATGTTGGTAGTTTTAGACAGCGAATCAGTTTTTGCGGGAATGCCCAACCAAAAATGTTAATCTTTTTAACCAATTTATTTTTTGAATTTAGTTGGTTTTACCCTATTAAATTCTCAATTTATTAGCCCAGTCAAATAGCCATAATTCTCTATAGCTGAGAGAACTTTCATATATGCATCAACCATCCGATCCTCAACCTAACACAACAAAAGTCACAACTAACGGTCGCGGTCGCCTAAATGGTCGCAAAGTAACTGCTAAGCATCAAGAGCCTATTCCTCTTAAACTAACTGCTACTCAACAAGACTTTAACGAATACCAGAGCCTTGAGCAAAATGCAGATAACTTGGTGAGGGATGGACTAGAGCAAAAAAAACAAGAAAAACCTAGTCAGCAGCCGCAAAAACTAAGTTTACCAAAAAAAAGCTCCACCCTCCGCAGCCAATTGCTAACAACAATCCTACCTGTGGTATTGGCACCTCTGGCTATAGCTGGAGCGGCGTTCTGGGCAATAAATAACTATCAGGCAGCTCGTAGCACTGACTCAAAGTTATGGAATGACGCTATGCTATCCTCCGACCTAGCTGGCAGCAAGGTTAAGGATGCTTTTACCGTTCCATCCTCTTTAGCAGAAAATCCTTTAATTATTAATGCTGCTCGCGCTGCTACTAAATCAACCCAAACCGTTCAACCTAATCAGTTAACACCTTCTCAAGCAAAGGTGAATTTGGCAGTTCCAAAACCACCCCAGCCTAGCCCAACATTAAATTATTATTTGCAGGCAACCGCGAAAAAACAGAATTTTCCCGAATTATTGTTTACCGACCAAAATGGGTTAGTTGTTGCTTCAGCGGCTCCTGTTGAAAATACTGTCCAGAGTGGCAATGAATGGTGGCAAAAAGCAAAAAGTGAAGGTCAGTGGATTAGTGAATTTAAGCTTGAGCAAGGCAGAAATCCTAGTATTGAACTGAGCAACGCAATTAAAGATCCAAATTCAGGCGAATTTCTAGGTGTCATTAAGAGTGTAATGACTGCTGCCAACTTTGACGATTTGGCAGAGCCTTTAAAACATATAGGTCTCAGCGCATCGGAAAAAATTCAGATTTTAGCTCCTGCAAGCAAAGCCGTTATCAGCACAATAACGCCTAATGGCACTATTGGTAACGCAGAGCTGCTAGGGGGTGAGCCGATTTTCCAAAAGGCAACAGCTCTGTTAGAAGAACTAAAAGCACAAAAAACTGTTTTTGGAGAAAAGCCAAGTTTAGGGAGAAAGCCTAGCTATTTTACTACTAGAGATCAACTCCAAGGACTAACTATTATTCCCTTTGTTCACGAACAAGGACAGTTAGTTTTAAGCACCTCCTTCAATTACGACGACAGAAAGTATACCCTTGCCGTCGTTCCCGGCATAGACTTAGTCAGCGTAACCTCGATTGAGCTTTCTGAGATTGGAGCCGCAGGGAATGAGCATGGCCTAATATTTGTCCTAATTTTCCTCACCCTAGGAGCAGTTGGTACAGGGATTGTAGTGAGCTTAGCACGCCGTTGGTCTGCACCTTTAAAAGAATTAACGGGTACATCAGAGCAGCTAGCGGCTGGAAATTTGGATGCCTACGTTGAACCTCGCGGTACTGCGGAAACCCAAACTTTGGCTCTTAGCTTTAATAACCTGGTGGCTAGAGTCAAAGACTTGTTACGCAAACAAGAATTTGAAGCAAAACGGGCAAAGTTATTTGCTGAGATCTCCACCAGCGCTAGAGAATCGCTAGATGTCAAGGAGGTATTTGAAAAAGCAGTTACTGGCGCTCAACAAATCCTCAACGCGGAACGAATGTTCCTGTATCGCTTCAACCCGGACTGGAGTGGGAATGTAGTTGCTGAAGCAGTGGCACCCAGTTGGCCTTCGTGCTTGAATAAGGTAGTTAATGACACCTACTTTACACAATCAGACGTAGGAGTAGAACTATACCGCAATGGTCGTGTCTTTGTCATTGATAACATTTACAAAGCCAATCTCAATCCTTGCCATATCAGGTTGTATGAGGAATTTGGCATCAAGGCTAATATAATTACGCCAATTGTCAGCGGCGATAAACTACTAGGCTTGATGTGTACCCAGCAGTGTTCATCTCCTCGAAATTGGCAGCAATATGAAGTCGATTTCTGCACGCAGTTGTCCACTCAAGTGGGGCTAGCTTTAGACCGGATTAGCTATTTAGAAAAAAAACAAGCTGAAGCCAAACAGCAAGAAGTTGAAGCCAAGCGCATACAACTGTCTGCTGATATTGCTACCAGCGCGAGGGAAACTTTAGATGTCAAGGAGGTTTTCCAGAAAGCAGTTACTGGCGTTCAACAAATCCTCAATGTAGAACGGGTGTTTCTGTATCGGTTCAACGCTGACTGGAGTGGGGATATTGTCGCCGAAGCAGTTGCACTTGGTTGGCCTTCTTGCCTGAAGATGCAAGTTAGTGACACATACTTCACCGACTCTAATGTGGGAGTAGAACGGTATCGTAATGGTCGCATATTTGTCATTGATGACATTTACAAAGCCAATCTCACGGATTGTCACGTAGAGTTGTATGAGCGACTAAAAATCAAGGCCAATATAATCACGCCGCTAGTTAGTGGCGACAAGTTATTAGGCTTGATGTGTACGCAGCAATGCTCATCTTCTCGGAATTGGCAGCAGTATGAAGTTGACTTTTGTACGCAGTTATCTACCCAAGTAGGCTTAGCTTTAG
Source organism: Funiculus sociatus GB2-C1 (assembly GCF_039962115.1). NCBI lineage: Bacteria > Bacillati > Cyanobacteriota > Cyanophyceae > Coleofasciculales > Coleofasciculaceae > Funiculus > Funiculus sociatus. The sequence continues at coordinate 69,966 of NZ_JAMPKJ010000017.1, forward strand.
ACCGTATCAATTTCCTCAAACAGAAGGAAGCTGAAGCCAAACAGCAAGAAGTTGAAGCCAAGCGCATACAGCTGTGTGCCGACATTGCTACCAGTGCGAGGGAAACTTTAGATGTTAAAGAGGTGTTTGAAAAAGCGGTGACAGGCGCTCAACAAATCCTCAATGCAGAACGGGTATTCTTATATCGTTTCAACCCGGACTGGAGTGGAGTTGTGGTCGCTGAAGCGGTGATGCCAGGTTTGCCTTCGTGCCTGCAAATTAAGGTGACAGATACCTACTTCACCGACTCTAATGTGGGAGTAGAACTGTATCGAAATGGGCGCGTATTTGTCATTGATGACATTTACAAAGGCAAACTCACCCCTTGTCACATTGAATTGTATGAGCGATTAAAAATCAAGGCAAACGTAATTACGCCGATTGTCAGCGGCGATAAACTACTGGGATTGATGTGTACCCAGCAGTGTTCATCTGCTCGGAATTGGCAACAGTATGAACTCGATTTCTGCACTCAGTTGTCTACTCAAGTAGGATTAGCTTTAGACAGGATAACTTTCCTAGAACAGAAGGAATTTGAAGCCAAACAACAAGAAGTCGAAGGCAAGCGAATACAACTATGTGCCGACATTGCTACTAGCGCTAGGGAAACTCTAGACGTAAAGGAGGTTTTTGCGAAAGCAGTTACTGGCGCTCAACAAATCCTCAACGCGGAGCGAGTATTCCTGTATCGATTCAATCCAGACTGGAGTGGAGATGTTGTTGCTGAAGCAATGATATCAGAATTGCCGACCTGTATGAACCTGACCATTACTGACACCTACTTTACCGATTCACAGGTGGGGATAGAGAGGTATCGTAAGGGTCGTGTATTTGTCATCAATGATATTTATCAAGCCAATCTGACGGGTTGCCACATTGAGTTGTATGAGCGATTAAAAATCAAGGCAAACGTAATTACGCCGATTGTCAGCGGTGATAAACTACTCGGCTTAATGTGTACCCAGCAGTGTTCAACGTCTCGCAATTGGCAGCAGTATGAAGTTGACTTTTGCACGCAGTTGTCCACTCAAGTCGGGCTAGCTCTAGATAGGATCAATTTCCTGAAACAAAAGGAAGCTGAAGCGAAACAGCGAGAAGTCGAAGCCAAGCTAACACAACTGTTTGCAGACATTGCCAATAGTGCGCGTGAATCTCTAAATGTCCAAGAGGTTTTCGACAAAGCAGTTGTTGGCGCTCAACAAATTCTCAATGCAGAACGAGTGTTCCTGTATCGCTTTAACCCGGACTGGAGTGGAATTGTGGTTGCGGAAGCGATGATGCCGGGATTGCCGAGTTGCATGAATATAAAAGTTGCTGATACCTACTTCACCGACTCGCAGGAGGGGGTAGAACTGTATCGTCAGGGTCGTGTATTTGTCATTGATGATATCTATCAATCGAATCTCACGCCTTGTCACATTGAGTTGTACGAGCGATTAAAAATCAAAGCCAATGCGATCGCCCCGATTGTCAGCGGTGATAAACTACTGGGGTTGATGTGTGTCCAGCAGTGTTCATCTCCTCGGGTTTGGCAGCAGTCGGAAGTCGCCATCTGCACGCAGTTGACTACTCAAGTCGGCTTAGCGATAGACCGGATTGGTTACTTGGAACAGAAGGAAGCTGAAGCCAAGCGATCGCAACTTTTATCAAATATTACGCTTCGCATTCGCGAATCTCTTAAGCTGGAGGACATCCTTAGCACAACAGTCGAAGAGGTGCGACACGCATTTAACACAGAGCGATTGATCGTCTATCGCTTCGATGCTAACTGGGATGGGACAGTGATCGCAGAATCTGTGGAAACGGGTTGGATGCCCACTCAAGGAGTCAAAATTGAAGACACCTGCTTGAAAGAAACGAGCGGGGGAAGCTACAACAAGGGGCGCATCCGTGCCATTGACGATATTTATCAAGCTGGTTTGAACGATTGTCACATCAAGATGTTGGAGCGCCTTCAAGTCAAGGCCAACTTGGTCGCGCCGATTATGTTAGACAACGAGCTATTCGGCTTGATGATTGCTCATCAGTGTTCCAAAGCTCGCACTTGGCAGAAGGGTGAAATCGATTTGTTCATGCAGTTGGCAACTCAAGTAGGTCTTGCGCTGAACCAAGCAACTCTCGTAGAACAGATTCAAACTTTGCTGGCAGCTCAAGAGGAAGCTACCCGTCAACAAGCTGAAAATGCCCAACAGCAAAGGTTAGCGAAGGAAGCCCTACAAAGACGGGCGCTGGAACTGCTCTTGGAAGTAGATCCGGTGAGTAAAGGCGACCTTACCATTCGGGCGCAAGTGACTGAGGATGAAATCGGCACTATTGCTGACTCCTATAATGCGACGATCTCTAGCTTGCGGAAAATCGTCAATCAGGTGCAAACCGCCGCTAAACAAGTGACAGCAACTACCAGTAGTAATGAAGTTTCTGTCCAAGAGCTATCGACAGAAGCCCTGCGGCAAACTGAAGAAATTTTAGCGGCGCTGGATCGAATTCAGGAAATGTCCAGCTCAATTCGAGCGGTTGCCGCTAATGCTGAACAAGCGGAGGCTGCTGTGCAACAAGCTACCCAAATTGTGAAAGAAGGTGACGCTGCCATGAACCGGACGGTGAACGGAATTTTGGCAATTCGGGAAACCGTAGCAGAAACCTCTAAAAAGGTCAAGCGTTTGGGCGAATCTTCGCAAAAGATTTCCAAAGTGGTGAACCTAATTGGCACCTTTGCTGCCCAAACCAACTTGTTGGCGTTGAATGCTTCTATCGAAGCTGCCCGCGCTGGAGAAGAAGGTCGAGGCTTTGCTGTGGTTGCGGATGAAGTGCGATCGCTTGCTCGACAATCTGCGGCAGCAACGGCTGAAATTGAAAAGTTGGTAGCAGGCATTCAGGCGGAAACTAATGAGGTGGTTGCAGCGATGGAATCTGGCACCGAGCAGGTGGTAACAGGTACGAAGCTGGTGGATGAAGCCCGCCAGAACCTGAATAAAATTACTGCTGCCAGTGTCCAGATCAGCTCCTTGGTGGAGGCGATCGCTCAAGCTGCGGCGGTGCAGTCCAAAGCTTCCGATGAAGTTACTCAAACAATGAGCAACGTAGCAGCGATCGCCAATAAAACTTCAACAGGAGCTACTGAAGTATCCGCCTCCTTTAAGGAACTGCTGGCGTTGGCTCAAGAACTGCAAGCTAACGTTGGTAAATTCAAAGTGCAATAAGGGTTGAGAGTTGAAAGGTTGAAGGTTATCCCATAGTTGAAAGTTGAAAGGTTGAAGGTTTTAAATAGTTGAGGGTTGAAGGTTTCAATGTTGAAGGTTCAAAAGCCAACCTGCAACCTACAACCTTCTAACCTGCAACCTACAACCTTCTAACTTGCAACCTTCTAACTTGCAACCTACAACCTTCTAACCTGTAACCTTCAACCGTTTAAAATCTTCAACTCTTTGATATGGCGATCGACTCTGATATCCGCGACCAAGCCTATCAGTTTTTTATTCAAGAAGCTTCAGAACTGTTGCAACTAATTGAAGCCGAGTTGCTGACACTGAAGACAGAGCGCAGTACCCCTAAAGTTCACAACCTAATGCGTGCCGCCCACTCAATAAAAGGTGGAGCTGCTTGCGTGGGACTGGAAACAATCAAAATCTTAGCTCACCGCCTAGAAGATTTCTTTAAAGCACTCTACAACGAGGAAATTCAGATTGATGATGAATTAGAAACCTTGCTGTTGCAGGCTTATGATTGTCTCCGCCTGCCTTTAATGGATGAAATTACCACTGGTTATTTCAATCCAGAGCAGGCAATGGCAATAGCAGAACCTGTGTTTGCACAAATTGAGGGGCAATTAGGAGATTTTCTGGGAGGAGAAGACCCCATTCTCAATCCAGTTGAATTGGGAATAGATATTACCTTATCTATATTTGAAGTGGACGTAGCGCAGGAACTGGATCGCCTTACCAATGTTGTGATCTATCCTGAAGGCAACGAAGTAGCGGGAGAATTACGTGCAATAGCAGATGTATTTACCGGAATAGCAGAACTATTGAATCTGCCAGGATTTGGAGCGATCGCCCAAACTACTATAGCGGCTCTCAATGCTCATCCAGAGCAAACTCTACAAATTGCACAACTAGCATTAGCTGATTTTAAGGCAGGTAGGGAAGCAGTGCTGGCAGGCGATCGCGCTGAAGGCGGTGTCCCCTCCCCTGCTTTAGCACAACTTGCTGTACCCACACCCACGGTACTTACAGTAGCAGAGCTACTTACTCAAGAGAAGACAACAGAGGCAATTCCTTCTGTGGATGAACTTTTTGGAATCTTTGACCTGACATCCCAGACGAAAGAACTAACAACCCGCTCCAATATTGATGTATCAGATACGATTTCCGTCACCTCACCAGAGGAAGTCCATGCGATCGTTTTAGTTCCTCAAGAAGAAGAGATATTAACTCCGATTCTTTCTGTGGATGAGATTTTGGCTCTCTCTGCCTCGCCACCCAAAACTACAGAGATTTCCCAGGTTTCTAAAAGTAGCAAATCAGACTGGAGTGCGGTTCTTTCAACAGAAGATAATTTTCTAGGAAGTGACTTATTGATTCAAGAGGAAACTATTGATTTCACCTATTCTTTAGAAGAGCTCATTGATGATTTTCTGTCTAGCCAGCAATCTCCAGAAAATTCAAATTTATTGGAAGTTGAAGAATTAGAGCTAATGACGATTGCAACAGAAGAAGTTTCAGAAAGTGATTTAATAATTCAAAAAAGTATATTTGATGAAGTTCATTGCTTAGAAGAATATTTAATTAACGGTTTTTCAGAATTACCAAATACAGAAATTGCAGATATAGTTGGTGTAAAAACTTCTAATGACATCACTACAGAAGAGCAAATTACTAAAATAGAGCTAGCCAAAGAAGAAACTGAGTTGGTTAGAATTCCGCCGCTTCCAGCCACCCCAGTTTCTACACCACCTCAAGAACTGTATTCGGACTTAGTTGAAGCGCCATCCCCAGATAAAATTAAAAATTTAGTTAAATCAATTGAGCAGGTATTTGACAGTTTGCCTCTGGTAGAAGAGTTTCCTGCTACTTATATCGCACAAAAAGACTCTTTAAAGGAAGTTTCTAATATAACTACTCCCAATTCTGAATTGGGGGATACTGCCAACAATCAAAAATCTAACCTTCCCGTACTCCCATTAACCAAATCCGCCCGCCAAAATCCAAAAACGATTCTTGAGCCTGCTGTCCAAGAAAACAATGAAGCCACTTCATCTCCCACAAATCCGACCCATCACCTTTCCGTCAGAGTTGATCTAGATCGGCTAGAACGAATGAATAATTTGGTGGGTGAATTATCCATCAATCGAAATAGCCTTTCTCTACAAAATGAGCAATTGCAGGGGACTGTTCAAGAGCTGCTGCGTCGGTTGGGGAAATTTCAGGAACTAGCAAATCATCTTCGCGATTTATCAGACGAGATGCTAGTAGCTCCTTCGAGGGTGCTGTTAGCTGAGCGGCACGAAGTTCGTGACCAGACACGAAAGCTGACTCAGGGAAAGAAAGATTTATCTCTAAACTTTAAAATTTCAGGGGAAGGCAAAGAATCCTTACTCAGCAATGCCAGTTCGCTCAACGGCGGCAACCCACCCACGCGGCTGGCTCCTCAGGACGCACTTCGTGCTGAGGAGCTAACAACACTCAGCACTCAAACTGAGTTTGACTCTCTAGAGATGGACAGCTATGGAGAACTGCACTCCCTGCTGCAAGACACTCTTGAAGAAATGGCGCAACTCGAAGAAATAGTGGGTGACGTTGCACTGCTAGCTGGGCAATCCAGCCAGACTATAGAAAGCCAACGTCAAATGGTCACACATCTGCGGGACGATCTGATGTGGGCGCGGATGCTTCCCCTTGGTGAAGTTTTGACTCGCTATCCTCGCACATTACGCGACTTATCCACAACTTACGATAAACCAGTCGATCTGAAATTGAGCGGGACAGGAGTTTTAGTTGATAAAGCAGTCTTGGAAAAACTCTACGACCCTTTATTGCACTTACTTCGTAATGCCTTCGATCATGGCATTGAGCCACCAGAAGTGCGCCGTCAGCAAAAAAAACCGGAGCGGGGTCAGATTGAAATTCGCGCCTACCACCAAGGAAGTCAAACCGTTATTGAAGTGCGGGATGACGGTCAAGGCATCAATTTGGAACGCATCCGCAATCGAGCAGTAGATTTAGGGTTGCTGTCATCAAAACAACTAGCTACAACTCCGACAGATCAACTCTTTGATTTGTTATACGAGCCAGGATTTTCAACAGCAACTCAAGTGAGCGAACTTTCTGGTCGAGGAGTTGGCTTGGATGTGGTGCGATCGCAATTGCGATCGCTCAAAGGCACGGTCACGGTGACATCTACTCTCGGACGAGGTACCACCTTTACCTTACGCATCCCACTGACGCTGACTATTGCCAAATTACTCGTTGGTTTGGTGGGTTCAACTGCCTATGCCTTACCCTCTGACAGCATCGAAGAAATTTTAATTCCTAAATCTGACCAGGTGAAGCGATCTGGGAAACAGAGATTCTTGCACTGGAGGAAGCGAATTGTCCCTGTCTATCATTTATCTGAACTACTAGATTATGCAGTTCCATTGCCGGAATCAATCCCTAGCCAAGCATTGGTAGCCGTTCCTTCTCCAGAAGATTGGGCATCACCGATGCTGCTGCTGCGCCAAGATAATCAATTTCTAGCTTTAGAAATCGACCGCTTAGTCACAGAGCAAGAACTGGTAATTAAACCCTTTGGTGGAGCGATCGCGCCTCCGAGTTATATCTATGGCTGCACTATTTTAGGGGATGGTAGTTTGATTCCAGTGATTGATGGCGCAACTCTTATCAACCAGTTTATTGGGCAAGGTCAGAATGCGCTTGTCACTACCACTTTACCCGATTTGCCAGCTTCTACCCCAATTAAAACTGCATTGACTGATAAAACTAAGGTATCAACCAATACTGCCAAATCTCCCCTAGTTTTAATCGTAGATGACTCAATCGCTTTGCGACAAACCTTAGCCTTGACTCTGCAAAAAGTAGGTTATAGAGTTTTGCAAGCAAGAGATGGTCGCGAAGCTATCGAACACTTGCAGCAAAACTCAAGCATCCAAATGGTAGTTTGTGATATTGAAATGCCTAATATGAATGGCTTTGAATTTCTCAACCATCGTCGTCAAGAACCACTGCTATCAAAAATTCCAGTTATCATGCTGACGAGTCGCAGCAGTGATAAACACCGACAACTAGCGGCTCACTTGGGAGCCAGCGCCTACTTCACCAAGCCTTACTTAGATCAAGAATTTTTAGCAGCAATCAAAACTCTTATTGACAAAGAGGGTAGTAGGTAATTGGTAACTATCCCTCCCCTCTCTTTTTCTCCCTCTCCCACTCAGCCAAGAGCAATGAGTAATCAACCGGAAACAACATTAGACGCTTCCCATGCTGCACCTTCTCTCAAAGTGCTTGTCTTTAGTATGGGTAGCCTAAACTTGGCTTTGCGCGTTGAGTTAGTCTACAAAGTCCTCAATTCTACGCCCATTTATGGTGGTGGTGTCAATGGAGTGGGGATTGTCCATATGGGCGATCGCGAAGTTACTGTTTTGAATCTACAGCAGCGATTATTTCAATCCTCTAACACTAACGAAAACTATAAACAAGGCTACCTAATCGTTATCCAAAATACAGTAGGTGAACTTTATGGTATCCCCGTTGAAACCGTCCCAGCTTTGATGGATGTACCATTATCCAGCATCCGAGTTTTACCAGAATCTTTCCGTAACTCTGATACTCTTGGGATAGCCAGTCATGTCGCTGTCATTTGTCAATTAGAGACTAATCTAACCTTATTTTTGTTAGATGTTGATAGTACAACCAAACTTTCTTGAGGAATATAGTTACCAATGGGCGCTCTCAAATTCGCTTAAAAATGGACAGCACTGTCTCTGTGAGTGTTTACCTTGCGGTTGATGTCTGTTCAGGACAGAATTGGATGTAAATAAAGTAATTAAATCCAGCAACTTCGACAAACACGGATGATTGACCATAACCGCTTGTTTAAAGAACTCCTTACCACCTTTTTTGTGGAGTTCATAGACTTATTTTTGCCAGATGTAGTAACTTATCTAGAATGCAATTCGATAGAGTTTTTAGATAAAGAGGTCTTTACTGATGTAACCGCTGGAGAACGTTATGAAGCTGATTGAATCGTCAAGGCTCAATTTCGAGGTCAGGAATCTTTTTTCCTAATTCATGTAGAGAACCAAGGACAACATCAAACTAATGGCAAGCGGATGTTCCGCTATTTCTCTCGCTTGTCTGAAAAATTCGACTTGCCTGTGTACCCTGTGGTGGTGTTTTCCTATAACAGCCCCAAAACTCCAGAACCTAATGTTTATGAGGTAGCATTTCCTAATAAAGTTGTTTTGCAGTTCAAGTATGATGTCATTTAGCTAAATCAGCTTAATTGGCGAGATTTTGTGCGGCAACCCAATCCAGTTGCTAGTGCGTTAATGGCGAAAATGAACATTGCTATGTCAAGATAGAAAAAATCTGTGCTGCTGAAAGCTTCATTATTTATAAATACTTGACGATGACTCGCACGCGAACATTATTTCAGAACTCCCTCAAATTGGCTGGTGCTGCTGTCCTTATCCTTAGCTTGGTGGCGTGTGAAGCTATTTTTGGCCCTCCCACGTACCCAGTTAACAACGTTAGCGATGGGGATACTATTAATGTGAAGGATGGCGGTGGGAAAAACATCAGCGTGCGCTTTGCTTGCGTGGATGCTCCAGAAATTCCTCACACCAAAAAGGAAAAGGAAAGCAAAAAAACAGCGGACAAAAACCAATTTCAGTGGGGATTTAAAGCGCAGCAGCGTTTGCAAGAACTGGTAAAACAAGGTGGCGATCGCGTCCGCTTAACTATCACCGATACTGACCAGTATGGGCGCAAAGTGAGTGAGGTGCGCCTGCCTGATGGCACTTTTGTTCAAGAAGTTCTGGTCAAAGAAGGGCTGGTGCTGGTGTATCGCGAATACATAAAAGATTGTCCCAGTGCGGCTATTGTTGAGCAAGCAGAAGCTGAGGCAAAAAAGGCGAGACGCGGTGTCTGGCGAGACACAAAATTTGTGGAACCTTGGGACTGGCGGAGTGCAAGTAAATAGCGGAATCTGCCCACACCTTGAAGGGTGGGGCTACACAAACTTGCGTCCGCCTGCGCGGACTAAGAGAAAAATGAAGCATTCTGAAACCTGCCGGGGGTAGGTTTTGTTTGAATAGCCGGGATTTCATGGGCAATAGCTATTCAAAATCTTCTTCGGCGTACTCAGATTGCAGCTGCCTGTTGCCACGCGACCAGAAAAGAGGCGCGATCGCACCACCAATTGCTCCCACACCAGCGCTAAAAGCCAGCACAACGCCTACTGGCATCTGAATTGACTCAAATGTAAAAAATTTCAGCGACACTGATGTGGCGTTCTGCACGGCAAGGATGGCGATCGCGCCCGCCCAAATCGCTAAAATTATGGATGTGAGTAAATTGGTAAAGGTTTTCATTGATTTTGTTAAACCTTGATTTACCCTAGATAGGGCGTCTCGCCTGCCATTATAAAACAGGACAGAAACCTGTTTTACGAATATTAAGAAAGGCAAGACACCTGTTCTACGGATATTAAGAAAAGTCCCGGATCGCGGACACTCCTAACTCTTCCTTTCGCCTAAACTTTTGCTGGTTCCAACTTGTTAATCGTTTGTTCCATTTGTTGAGCGATTTGGCTTTGTTTTTCGGGAGAGTTTGTTTCCAGATAAACGCGCATCAGTGGTTCTGTACCTGAGGGACGCAAGAGTACCCAACTGCCATCTTCCAGGTAAAGTTTGATGCCGTCTTTGCGCCCTACTTCTTTGACTTTAATTCCCGCAACTTCTGTTGGGGGATTTTTGGTGAAAGAATCGATGACAGCGGCTTTGTGGGCATCCTCTAAGTGCAAGTCTAGGCGTTGGTTGTACAGAGGGCCATCAGCTTCAGCGATCGCTTCTTCTACCAGTTGTGACAGTGGCTTACCTTCGTAGGCGATCGCTTCTGCCACTAGCATATCGGCTAAAATTCCATCTTTTTCGGGAATATGTCCGACAATGCTCAGTCCGCCTGATTCTTCACCGCCAATCAGCACCTGCGTCTCGCGCATTTTCTCGCCGATGTATTTGAAGCCGACAGCAGTTTCGTAGATTTCCAAACCGTATTTTGCAGCAAAGTTATCTAGCAGGTGGGTAGTAGCAACTGTACGAACAATCGCCCCAGTTTTGCCTTTATTTTTGATCAGGTGACGCGCCAGCAATAGCAGCACAGTGTTAGGTGTCAGCACATTGCCTTGTTCGTCTACAATACCGAAGCGATCGCTATCTCCATCCGTCGCCAAACCCAAATCCGCTTGATCGCGGCGTACCGCTTCGACCAGTTCCTCCAGCTGTTCCCCTTTCGGTTCTGGCATTCCGCCGCCAAATAGGACATCGCGGTGTGTGTGGAATGACTCAATTTCGCAACCGCAGTGTTCTAACACGGTATCCAAATATCCGCGAGAGGTGGAGTACAGAGCATCGTACTTCACATTCAGTCCGGCGCTCTTGATTCGCTCTACATCCAGCAGCGTGTAAATAAACTGGAGATAATCTGGCTTCGGGTCAAAGGTAGAAATTTTATCGGTATTTTTGCCCGAAGCCGGCTCATCTGATGCCCCTTCAATATTGGCTACAATCGTGTCTGTAATTTCCGGAGTAGCTGGGCCAGCATAGTCGGGGATATACTTAATGCCGCAATAGGGTGCAGGGTTGTGAGAAGCGGTGAACATCAGCGCCCCTGCTGAGTTGAGAATTTTAGCGTTGTAAGCAATTACTGGAGTCGGACAATCCCGATCGACAATTTTTACTGTCCAGCCTAAGTCTACAAGAACTTCAGCAGCAGTACGGGCAAACTGGTCAGCTAGAAAACGGGTATCGTAAGCAATTAAAACTGGTCGGTCTTTAGAATAGGCGGTTTCGAGATAACTAGCGATCGCCCGCGTTACCTTACACACATTGGAGAAGGTAAAGTCCGAAGCGATAATTCCCCGCCATCCATCGGTGCCAAACTTAATTTTATTGGAACTGCTGGCTACACTCATCTTGACCACTTCCTCTTTATTCCACCTAAATACTACAAGACACCCATCGCTTTGAGATGTCGCCGCCAATCACAAATAAGTGTGTTTACACAAGTTATTTGAATTTGACGGTAGAAAATCCGGATGGATCTGAGAATACGATAGAATTTACCCTTAATTTCAAACAAGAGTACCAATCAGGTGTCAATTGCCCTAGCAAATGGTAAATTAGCTGCAACAGCAATATGAGTAATACGCGATCGCATCGCTTCCTCGTATGGGGAAAATCATCTCAAGAGGAGTTCTAAGCCATTGTGAGCCAGACTGACACCCCTACCCTACAAACACTTCAAGTTGACGTAACTCGCCTGCGCGAAGAGTTGCAAATGCGAGACCAATTGGTTCAGCAGCTGTCTCAAGAACTATTCCGGCTGGTTAAGGGCAATGCCAACTTTATGCCCAAGCCGGAAGTTTCTGAGCGTCACATGGCTCAGATGAGAGCGCTGCGAGAACAACTGCAAGAAGTTGAACAGCAGGTAACTTTTTATCAAGAGCAGATTACTTCCCGCGATACGGAAATTTATCAATTGCGGCAGTCGGTACAGGAATTAACTGACCGTAGCCGGATGTTAGAGCAGGTGGTACAGGAGTTACCGCAAATTTATAAACAGAAATTTGCTGAACGCATGGCACCAGTCCGGGAGAAAGTGGCGATGCTGCAACGGGAAAACCGTCAACTCCACGCGGAGTTGCAAAGTGTCAGCTATCGTCTAGCGATAAGAACCCGCCGCACGACAACAACGGGCATTGATTTGCCTAGTTTCCCCCGCATGGGTAATGCTCCTGGCCCTATTCCTACCTTTGGTCATGCGTAAAGTTCTGATTGTGGTTGATGCGGAGGTTGATGAAACTGGGGCAATAATCGCAGCATCGCCCACAACAGCGCAAATGGTGTCCGCGCTTAAGGCAAATAGCCTGACGATAGGCGCAACCGCCCAAACAAAGCCCGCTTTTGCGGGCTTACAAAACCAAGCAGAAGCGCTAGTAGTAAGCACTCAGTGGTTAATTATCAACAAACAACTGACCAGTGACAACAAACTAATTTGGTGTCCTTTGACGTTGAATTTACCGGAAAATTTGGATTTTCCAGCTCAGAGCGTCTACAATGCTTGCCGCGATGTAACAGGTTTGCGCCAGCTGGTTGAGCAATTAGGATACGCCACAGGTGTCGGAAATTTCTGGTTAGCAGTGGTTCTCACCGCGAAAGGGCCGCTCTACAGCGAGGTAATTGGTAAAGATGAGGTGAGTGAAGGCTTAAAATACCGGATGCCTGTGCATCTATCGGACTCGCAGCGTCAGCCACTTTACCAGCTAGGGTATAAGCTGCTGCAATATTTATCAGCTCCACCAAGCGTTTATTTATTACAGTTCGGGTTTAGCGATCAAAATCTGGTTTTTGACCGACTTTTGCCGTTTCCAGCTCCAAGCGCGATCGCCAGCATCGGCATCCAAAAGCCAGATTTATTTGTTTGTCACTGGCACTGCTTGACTGGGCAGCCAATTTATGATCTAGAAATCATCCCAACAAAATTATAAAAATGTCAAGCGATCGCTCCCTGTAGGCTACTGAGTATGGATTCCGTGCAGTTTAATTCCAATAAATACGGCTTAGCACTCCACACCAGCAGCCCCGAACTGGGTTTAGCCTTAAGCAATTTTGCGGGAAATTCGCGTTCTTCTACCTGGGATTTAGGGCGGGATTTATCAAGTCATTTACATCAACATCTAGCTGAGTTCATGCAGCCCCAAACGTGGGCAGATTTGGCGTTTATTGCCGTAGCAATTGGCCCCGGTAGTTTCACCAGCACTCGCATCGGTGTCGTCACTGCCCGTACACTAGGGCAACAGTTGAATATTCCCGTGTTTGCCATTTCCACCTTGGCAGCTGTTGCTTGGTCGCATTTAGGATTAGCAAAGGACAACGGAAAAAATGCGATCGCTATCCAGATGCCAGCCCAACGCGGTCAATTATTTGCCGCCATTTATCAAGTTTCCCCATCCGGTTCAGGACTTACCCAATTGTTGCCAGATACGGTGCTAACACCGACAGCATGGCACCAAACCCTAGAAACGCAGTCTAATACCTCCTATCAGCTAATTGACATCCCTGCTGGCGGTGGACTGGGTGATTCAGTTTCCAGCGTATTAGAACTTGCCTATCTAGATTGGCAAAAAGAAAAGCGCCCCCACTGGTCGGAAGCGCTACCGTTTTATGGTCAACATCCAGTTGAAGACAAACCAGCTGGGTAGGTCTAACAACAACCCCAACCAAAAATAATCACCAAATCTGATTCTGATAAAGATGTCTCAAGCAACTTGCTTGAATACTTAGAACTACCGCCGCAAACTCCGGGGATCGAGGGCATCCCGCAAACCATCTCCCAGCAAATTAAACGCCAACACCGTGAGGATAATCAACAGCGCCGGAGGCCAGATCAACCAAGGCTGCAACACTAAAATTGAAGCATTAGTCGCCAACGACAGCATATTTCCCCAAGAAGGGTCGGGCTGCTGAATGCCAAGCCCAATCAAACTGAGTACCGATTCTGCCACGATAAACCCAGGCACCGCCAGCGTTGCTGAGATAATTATGTAAGTAGCTGTCTGCGGCAAAACGTGACGCACAATAATGTAAAGTGGTTTCGCGCCCATTGCTCGTGCGGCTTGCACAAATTCTCGCTCTTTAATTGATAGCACCTGTCCCCGAATCACCCGCGCTAACCCAGCCCAGCCGATGAACGAGGTAATCAGCACAATCAACAAAAACCGCTGGGCGCTGCTGAGGCCAAGTGGCAGCACTGCGGCAAGGGAAACTAGCAGATACAGGCTGGGAATGGTCATCAGCACTTCCACGGCACGCATTAAAATGCCGTCAACCCAGCCACCGACGTAGCCAGAAATCCCCCCCGCTAACATACCCAGTGGGAAGGAAATGATAATTCCCACTAAGCCGATGCTGAGGCTTATTCTGCCACCATGCAGCAGGCGGCTGAACTGATCGCGCCCCTGTTCATCGGTGCCTAATAAGTTCAGTTTGCCTTCTCCAACAGCGCCGAAGAGGTGCCAATCCAAAGGAATGCCCGGAAATATTTCTACCTCATCAAATTTGGGCGGCAATGGCAGGCGCAGCTGAAACAGTTGGTATTTTGCTCCCCGGACAAAAAAGCGTACTGGTGACGGTTTTTGGAAGTTTACAGTTAATTTGCGATCGCCTGTCTCGATATCTGTTGGCCCCTGAGTCGTAGGATAAACGTGAGGCCCAATAAACTCTCCTGCTTGGTTGCGCCAGTATATCTTGGTAGGTTCCAACAAGGAAGTATTTGGCTGCACGTCACACAGGCCATTAGACAGGTCATAAGTGTCACACGGACGGTAAGGAGCCACAAAATCAGCGAAAATTACTGCTAAATAGAAAACTATCAGCAACACAGCCCCTGATCTTGCCAAGGGATTATTTTTTAATTTTTGCCACCAGTTCATAAAGTTATGAGTTATAAATTATGAGTTCTGAATTAAATGATAAGCCAGTATCTAGAATTTCATAGTTTATTCTGATTCCTAACTTATAGCCGTTCTCGGTTGATTTAAATACAGTCGGAACCTTTCCCCCAAGCCCCTTCCCACCTCTCCCTATTCCTCCCCTACCAGGCGAGGGTAAAGGAAAATTTTGTTCTTGGAAGGGGGCTAATTTGAAAGCCTCTCTCCGGAATTGGAGAGAGGTTTAAAGAGGTCAAAATTGTACCGCATACCAATGAGAGCCGCTATATTTGCTTTTAACTCAAAATTCAAAACTTAAAACTCTTACCTAAGCTGCCCCTCCAGTTGTCTCCGCTCATCTTCAGCACTTTCGTGTTCAACAACAAACACATTCGAGTAGAGGTTAGCAATGATTTGTTTACCTTGCTGTGTTAGCTGTAAGTAACGGAGCGCATCCTGAATATACGGGAATACTCCATGCCAGTAAAACTTGGGATAGTTCCGCCGCAAATCTCCCGGATGCTTATAATTCAGGGCTTTATTCACGCCCGTTTCTTCAAACTCATAATACAGCGCCCCGATTTTCTTTAGATAGCGGGGATCGCTGAGCTGACCAATCAAGTCAGAGGCACGAACCAAGCCTGGATAATTGACAGTATCTTGATGATCCTCTGCTGTTGGCACCGGGAAACGGGTTAGTTCGATATTGTGCTTTATCACCTCAGCGTCAATCAGCTTATGACCGCCAAAGCGTTCCTCAATAAATTGTTTTGCTCGATCTACATGGTAAGGTGTCAAAGAAGCATCGCTCGATCCGCGAGGCACAGAAACCATTTCTCCATCTTTCCCGGTGGAGTAAAGTCGTTCCTCGTCTCTATCTTGGCGACACACTCCTTTAACGTAGCCGATGTCATGGCAAACTACGGAGATGATGAAGTGTAACCAGTCTTCACAGGACACTCCACCCTCACGAATGTGTCTCCCCCGTAAGATTTCCTGTCCCACCAGAGCTACTAAGATCGAGTGTTCTACGTTGTGATAGAGGGCATCGCTGTTAGCAATGTTTTCCAGAGCCATAGACCCCGCCCAGGCGATGATGTCTTCGTAGTCGGGCTTATAGCCGCCGTAGGTGCGACGATAGCCTTCACGAATGCTTTGAACAAAACTGTCAATTAAAATTTCTGTTGCGTTAAACATTCTGGGTACTCGCGCTTTTCTCAGTGCCGTGAGAGGGGAGATACTGAAATCTAGGAATAATTGAGCGGCGAGACTCTAACTTTACAAAAGACGCGATCGCTTTTAACTTGGCACTAGGCCAACAATACAGCGCATCTGAGAATAAAGCATTTGTCTCTGTCTTACGAAATAGATACACCCCCTACACCTTCAGGATGCACTAAATTTCGGCGGTTGGTGTTGTCAACTGTCATGGTGCTTTGTGTTTCTCATCACAACCGCCAGCTTTGGTTTTGAAAGGTTCACAGATGAGGTGGGAATCTAGATTCTTCGATTCCTACCTCATCCTTTTAGAATAGGGGGGCGCAAAAAGTTTAATAGTTCTCGGTTGACAGTTTGGGGAACTTCCTGCTGCATCCAGTGACCGCAGTGACTAACGAATTTGAGCTTGAAAGGCGCATTTATCAAGCGTTCCATGCCTTCGGTGAGTTTTTGACCAAAAAAGGCATCTTCTTCGCTCCACAGCATCAAGGTGGGTACAGTGATCGGTTCAGGCGATCGCCCCCAATGGTGCAACCAACTCTGCGGCGACAGGGAGGAGCGATAATAGTTCATCGCCGCCGCCAGCACCCCAGGTTTTGCCAATGCCTCTTGATACCGCTGGGTATCTTCTGCGGTAAACGCTCCTTTGCGAACCGCTTGTTCCCGAAACACGTTGTTCACAAAATCTTTTAAATTTTGTCGAATCAGCCACTCTGGTAAACCAGGAATTTGAAACGCCAGCACATACCAGCTGCGACGCAGTTGATCTAAGTTTCCAGCAAGTTCCTGCCAAAACCTGTATGGGTGCGGCGCATTCAAAATTGCCAGTCTATTCAGAACTTGGGGAAACTTCTGGGCAAGATTCCACGCGATTAATCCACCCCAGTCGTGACCTACAATATGCGCCCGGACATAGCCTAAATTTTCAATCAATCCCCGAATATCAGCACTTAGGGTATCCAGGTCATAACCGCTAAGCGGCTTATCCGAATCGTTGTATCCCCGCAAATCGGGAACCACTACTTTAAAATGACGGGCTAGTGCTGGTATTTGATGCCGCCAGGAATACCAAAACTCTGGAAATCCGTGCAGCAGTATCACCAGCTCCCCCTGTCCTTGGGTCACGTAGTGTAAGTGAATGTCGTTCGTCTCAATAAACTGGTGTTGCCATTCAAAATTGACAGCAGTCATAAACAGTAGCAGCCGTCCCTCGCCTGCGGATAGGACATAGGTTTCCCCTTTTTCAGATTAGCAGTCCCAAGAGCCAATCTGTCTAAAGATAGTAGCGAAACCTTGGCAACGAGTTTATCTCCGCTGCGGCACAACGGGACGATACTCCGAGGGGTTGATTTTATATTTGACTAGATTGGCTAGGTCTTGCAGCTGAGAAATGGCTTCAGCGCCCTCTAGCTTCATAAGTTCGCGGTCATCCCGCATTTCTGTCCAGGTGATGCCATAATCTGACACCAAAAAGCGAATCAGATGATTCTCCCCCAGACTGACCATAAATGATGCGCTATTCATTTGACCTCCGCAGGTATAGCAAGAAGCCAAATATCCCCGTTGCTCTAGCACAATTGCCATAGCTTGGAGGTTCATCACTAGATCATGTACAAATTGACGGTGTTGCTCTGCAAGTCGTAGAAACACGGTTGTCCTCCAACCACCACACCTAAGTGTAAACGTTTTATACTTTCTTAAGATTTTTACCCTCAACCTATGCGCTATGTTAGGTTAAGAGAATTGAGTCTATCAAGAAACTGAATAATACCAGCTTTGCACCAAGTTAGCTTAAGTATCTAGGAGTGCAAAGTATCAACAGTAACAATGAGCTTCACTCAAGAGCGTTGTAAACACCCTGAGTGACCATTAAAATTGTATCTACCGCTGGCTCGGTAACAATAAGCTTCACTCAAGAGCATCCTAAACAAGATAGAGAAAGCTTAGTTCTACCTAAAGGATGACTTGGGGGTGAAGTGGTGCGATGTTTCAAAAGGACGAACCTTTTAGCGAGGTTCGCGCTGAATAAGAATTAAGAATCACATACATGAACTCAGCTTATATAAGCTGAGTTTATGTACGGGGAAGCATTAAGGCAAGTCTGGCAAATGCTTCACCGCTAGAAACTTCACCCAAGTAGGCTGTTACCAGACCCTAGTTGACTTGCCACCAACCAAAGGAAGGGCCGATGAAGCGGATAGTCACCCAGGTACCTATCAGGAAGCTGATACCAATCCAGGCCCCCCGGTTGCTCCATTTGACGAACTGTTGCGCTTGAGTTTTAGTAATCGGTAGCCAGGGAAGAATGTAAGCCTGTTGACCGTATTTCTCTCCGAGTGCTTCTTGACGACGCTTGGAATCACCCATAATTGATAGTTTTAAATACTTGTTAATAATAACGCTGGGGTTAGGCCCGTTGGCGGAATTGTTTATAGAAATTACGAAATCGGGGCTGGGGACTGGGGATTAGGGGCTGGGGACTGGGTAAGACAATTCCCAATTCCCAATTCCCGATTCCCAATTCCTAATTCCCAGTCCCCAGTCCCCAGTCCCCAGCCTCTAGCGATCGCCTGTAAACCAGTTGGTGTCCAAATAGTTGATTCGTGCTAGAGGACTAAGCGCTTCCAGTACCTGAGAACCATAGCTGCGGTGATTTACGCGGCTATCGAGTAGAGCAACAACGCCTTGAGATTCTCGCACGGGCGCGATCGCTCGCTGTAATTCACTCAACGCCACGGGCAACAGATACAGACGAAACCAGTCTTGACGCTGCTGTTTATAATAAATTACCCGACCAGCTACCAAAGGATTTTCTAGAGAAGGTATGGGCAAAGTCGCAATTACTAGCAACTGGGGAGCAGGTAACGTCTCCTGATGATGTCGCCAGAATTCCCAGCCTGTTACTAAAATGCCATTGTTTGACACGCGGGTTTTTTCTACTTGTACGCGGGAGCCAAACTCACCAGCCAAAGCTGCTGCTACCTGCGCCCTGAGTGGTGTATCCTCGACTAAAATCACAGCTAGTTTGTGGACGTCCGTATTATTTACGGGCAATTTATCAATTTCTTCGATTAGCCTCCGGACTTCTTGAATCAAAAACCCTTGAAATTGGGGCGTATTGGGGAAAGGTAGGCGATCGGGGAGGTACAGATGAATTAATTCATTTTGTCTGTCTGGAGAAAATTTTATGCAAGTTAAATCTTTTAGTCCTACGCGCTGACGATAGACTTTAGCTTCCGTCTCCAAATCCAGTGCTGCACCAATTAACACTACCGGATCTTGATGCCAAATTTTCTCTAAGGCGGTTGCTACTTCAACCGGGCCACAATACAGAGAAAACTGCCCTTTGGATCTCTTCATTTCTGCCCACATCAGTTGGTTTGAGGAGCGCGATCGCTCCCAGAAATTCCGCCATGCTGGGGGTAGTTTGTCTTCCGCTGTCTGCTGTCCGTTGTCAGTAGCGATCGCGCCTAGCACTGAAGTGATAAAATCCGCATTTCGGTCTACTGAACCGTTACTAGGAGGCATTGTTAATGACTCGTAGAGATGCTGCAAAAATCCTTGCTCTGATCGAGAAATCAGATAGCATTCATAGGGATTTACTGGATGCTGGAATAGTTCCTTTGTCAGTTGTACTCGCGCATCCAAAATCGGCTCTGTCTGGTGAGGAAAAGCCCGCATCAAATCGTCCCAGTCTTTGGGTTGCAAGCAAACTGTTAACTGCTCCCGCGCCAATTCTTCCAACTCATCAGCACCATCAAAGATAGTAGGGATGCCAGTTGGTATGCTTCCTAAATTTTTTAAGCGATCGCTTAACCAAATTTCCGGAGATATCAGCAGCAACCCTTGGAAGTTCTCAGGCAAAGCGTAATCTGTAATTATCGCCTTATCCGTTTTCATCCATTGTTGTAACTGGGGAATTTGCACTTCTATCAAGCGCTGTTGCACCGATTCTGGAGCTACCACAATTACTGGGCCCTGCCACAACAAAGCAGGGCTGAGGTAACTCAGACGGTAACTTCCCATACTCTGGGGTGATCCAGTTTGTATCAGGGCAGAACGCCCCAATCGCAAAGCCCGCGCCACCAGCCTCGCCATTGTTAGATGATGCGGCCAAGCTCGGTTTCCCTGCTCGCGTAGGAATGCACGTAGTGAGGAATGAACTTCTACCTCTATCACTTTAGTTAGATGCTAATGGAAGGATTCCTAATTGCTAATTGAAGGATTACTAATTGCCGCCTTTAGCAACTAGCCAATCTACTTATATTAGCTCTGCTGAGATTTTTCCAAATAATTAAATTCTTTGATAAATTCAATTACCGTACCTACAGGAGGCAAAGTGGAGTTTTGTATTTCTATGGAGGGATTTTTTGGAGGGCTGCCTAAGTTAGACAAATTCATAAACCGTTTGCCAAAAACCGGGTGATGATAAACATTTAAAGTCTGATCGGTAGAGTTGTTTAAAACGGTTTGGGTAGGAGCGTGAAAGAAGTTTACTTTGTCTTTGAGTCCTGGTAGAGCTTGGAAAATATCTATAGCGCTAACCTGGTTAATGGTTTTACTGAGGGCTGCGGTTAATTGCTTGATTCGATAATTATCTTTAAGGCCAAGGGTGTCTATATTTTGGGATTGGAGGATGTGCAATAGGGCGATGATATTTTTGTGAGTAGCTGCTGCATCGTAAAAGGGAAGAATCGCAACGTAAGCGAGGGGAAATAATTGATCGTTGCTGTCCATTCGGAAGGTGAGAATGGTTTTTCTTGAGCTTACCTCCAAACTTGGGGGATTGCCGATACCGGGATAGTGCTTAGCGATGTGATGATAAGTGGTGGCTAAAGCTAAATTCGCCTCCATATCTAATGGTGCATCAACGATAATCCGAACGGTGGGGAGGGTTTCATTAAAGAACTTTTTTGATTCTTCGGTGGTGAGGCGGAAAATTTCAGTGCGATCGCCATCGGGACTCAAATCAACCCACTCGCAAGTCATTCCTTCTGTTTTTAGGCCGAAGCGCGACACTGCATAAAGTTTTGCTCCTGTCAAGATAGCACCTGTCAAGTCGGCTCCGATCCAATCAGCTTTAATCAATCTAGCTTGAGTGAGATCCGCATGAACTAAGCTGGCATTAAGTAAATTAGCGTTGCTTAAGTCTGCCCCGATTAAGTTGGCTCCGCTTAATTTAGCGCCGCTTAAGTCCGCCCAGCGCAAATTCGCCCCGCTTAAGTCTGCCCAGCGCAAATTCGCTCCACTCATGTCTGCGCCGCTCAAGTTGGCGCGAGAAAGATTAGCTTGTCTGAGTTCAGCTTCTCGGAGATTTGCCCCACTCAAATCGGTTCGGCTTAAGTCGGTTCCATTCAAGTTAGCCTGTTCCAAGTTAGCACCAGTCAAGAAGGCTCCCCGGAGATTGGCTTCATTCAAACTGGCACGCGAGAGGTTGGCTTGTCTGAGGGTTGCTTCTCTCAAATCGGCACCGCTGAGGTTAGCCGATCTGAGATTGCACCCACTGAGTTCGGCGCGAATTAGTTCGGCGCGAATTAGTGCCGCCTGAACCAGTTCGGCTCCCCCCATGTCTGCCCGAATCAGGTTAGCTACGTTAAAGTTTGCCTGGTTTAAGATGGCTTTGCTGAGATTGGCCCCACTGAGTCTGGCGACATTGAGTTTCGCGTGACTCAGATTGGCACCACTCAGATTGGCACCACTGAGGTTGGCAACACTTAAGTTAGCGTTACTCAAGTTAACACCACTGAGGTTGATGCCACTCAAGTTAGCCTCAGCCAAGTTAGCCGCGACAAAGTTTCTGACCCCGGCTGCATATTTTACTATCAATTCATCGACATTCATTGGAGCCACCTCGCCAGCATTCTCATTTTATGGTTAGGAGTAGTGTGCTAAAGCCAAGCCTTGCGGGTCATTTTCCATTTTGAGTAGCTGGATGGGTGTGCAGCAGATGAACCCTCGCTTTGCTTCTATTATTCTGGCTTGTTCTAGCATTTATCCAAAGTTGTACAAAGTTGTACAAGCCTTAATCTAGCGTGTCTATCTGTAAATCTTAGTTAGAAGTTTGGTGTGAGTATCCTCAGGATGATGAACGATGAATAAAGAAATCCATTATGCCGCGTCATAATAGCGGCGGGAAGGGCGATGAATATTGGTATTGTAGGGCTAGGACTAATTGGCGGATCGCTGGGTTTGGATTTACGAGCGGCTGGCTATCAGGTTTTGGGAGTGAGTCGTCGAGACAAGGTTTGTCGGGATGCGATCGCTCGTGGCGTTGTGGATGATGCGGCTGTGGATATGGCGCTATTGGCAGCAGCGGATGTAGTTTTTGTTTGTACGCCCATTAGCGCGATCGCATCCACTGTACAGCAGCTAATTCCCCATTTGTCTCCTCATGCCATCATCACTGATGTTGGTTCGGTGAAAAAGTCGGTGGTTGAGGAAATTACACCACTTTGGGCTAATTTTGTCGGGGGACACCCGATGGCTGGTACTGCGGAAAGTGGTTTAGAAGCAGCAGTGCAAAATTTGTTTGTTGGTAAGGCTTATGTGCTTACACCAGTGGCGACAACACCGCCAGGGGCTGTAAAAACGGTTGAGGAAATTGTGCGAAGTCTGGAAGCTAAAATTTATCATTGTTCTCCAGAGAACCACGATAAAGCTGTGGCTTGGATTTCTCATTTGCCAGTGATGGTGAGTGCTACTATAATTGATGCCTGTATAAGCAAAACCGATCCAGTTGTGCTGGAATTAGCGCAACAGTTGGCTAGTTCTGGTTTTCGGGATACCAGTCGCGTTGGCGGCGGAAATCCAGAGTTAGGCTTGATGATGGCGCGGTACAATCGCCTTGAGTTGTTGCAAAGTCTCCAACAATATCGTCACTGTCTCGACGAAATTATTTCCCAAATTGAGCAAGAAGATTGGAACAGTTTGCACTCAAAACTGACAACTACTCAAAGTAAGCGATCGCAATTTTGTTAAAAAGCTGACGGGGTTGATTACCCCGCCAGTTTGTCACCTCCAGGCGTTGTCTTTCAATAGCGCCTAGAGAAATAAACTCTTATATTTTCTGGGCAATGTGAAAAGCTGAAATATAGGATGCTTGAATACTTCCTGTGCGTCTTTCTAGCATTTCCCTCAAACCTTTAAACAAAGAATCTCTCTTGTGCGGTAAAAGCGCAATGTACGGCGATAACGTACTTAAAAGCATCAAATAATCATCAATACTATAGGTGACTTCACAGGCCATCTGTTCGTACACTACGTTCTTAAACCGACCTGAGTCAATGAAATTCTGTCCCAGCCCTCTGAGGATTTCTCCCTGAGTTTCGCTGTCTTCATAACGTGCAAGCTCCGGAGCCTGAGCCTGATAGACTTCATTCAACGCTTGGTAAACTTCATACGGGGGTTGGGGTTCTTTGTTCCACAGCAAAATCAGAGAACCGTTGTCTTGTAGCGCAGCAGCAGCTTTTGGACACCTAATTTCTGATGAAACCCAGTGAAACGAATTTGCTGCAAGAACGGCATTAAATCTCTCAGGCTCTAGCTCCCACTCTTCAAAGGTGGTATTTCTAATCTCTACAGCCGGATAGGTTGCACAGTTGTGTCGCGCTAGTTGGCAAGCCTCCTGGCTTGGTTCCAGGCATACCATTGAGAAGCCCAATTTGGCAAATTCTACAGTTGCAGTCCCAGGGCCGCATCCGATCTCAAGAGCGATCGCGTCTTTATCAAGTTGAGCTAACTCTACAGCACGACGAATTAGTTCTTTAGGATAGCGCGGTCTTGCCTTGTTGTAGGCATCTGCTACCTCCCTATACCAGGTTTTTCTTTGCTGCAAGTCTTTGTCATACCAGATTTTTTCTTGTTCTGAATCTTTCACCATCTATCTGTCTAAAAGCAAATATTACTCCCTCCGCACGGAGCTGATAAATGCAGTGTAGGACTTTCGGTAAGCAAATATAGGAATTCAAGGGTTGGGTGCGATACATCTGAAGGGACATGGCAATGCCATGTCCCTTCCACCCATCTGAAAAACCCTATAGTGTCGGGAAATTGGTTTTTTTAACTTCGCCAGCAGTTGTGACAGTTAGACAACTGTCTGGCTTTGAAAGTGATGCTGTCTAGATTTGTTAGCGCGATCGCTTTTGAGTTTTTGAGGCTACAAGACTTGACCAGCAAGGGTTTAGCGCGTTCAACCGTAAAAAGTCAGCCTTGTAAAGACGCGATCGCCTTTGTCTCAACCTCTAAAAGTGACACAGAAGCATCCCAAAGATTCTCTAGAGTTTTTTAATGTAAATCCAGAACGAGAATTCGGTATTGAACAAGCATAAACGGTCTTTTGTGTCAACACGTTTTGAATAATAGGGCATCAAACTAATGCAAAAAGATATGAACTTCCCAATGGTGGCTATTGTTAACGATTTAGATGCTCTGATCACAGAAATCGATGAAAACCCGCACCTTTCTTCATGGGTGGTTCGTTTGGTACTCAAGTCCATTAAAGATAAAGCTAAGAGAATGGCTACTGAGATACCTCAACCAGAATATTTGAATCAGCCAATTCAGAGCAAATATTTCAAAAGTTCAAGTAATATTAGCTACCAAAAAATCAAAGTTTTACGGCAAGGGTCGTAGATTGTGCTGGGATGCGATCGCATTTTTAACCGCTTCATGCCAACTTCCAAAAATAAAACAACCGAAATTTTCTCCGGCTCCCCTCTCCGCCTGCGGAAAGGGGTTAAGGGTAAGGTGAAATTTCTGCCGTCTTACTTATTGTTAACAACATTTTGAGGTTTGTTTTGAGCAAACGCCAAAATGTTTTCCACCGTTGTCTTGATAATTCTTTCTCTCGCTTCGCGGGTATTGAAAGCACTATGAGGCGTGACAATTACATTAGGCAGACGCATTAAAATTAAGTCTGCTAACAGCGTTTGCAAGTCGTCTTGCTTACGGTCAACAGCCTGTAGCAATTCAGAATCTTTCCGCAAAACAAGTTCTTGTGGCAATACATCCAAACCCGCAGCAGCCAACTTACCTTCTATAAGTGCGTGCAGCAAAGCTTGAATATCTACTATACTTCCACGGGCTGTATTAATTAAAATCGCCCCATTTTTCATTTTAGCAAATTGCTCAGCGGCAATTAGGTGATGGGTATTCTTGTTAGCTGGAACGTGCAGCGTAATAATATCAGAAGTTGCCAATACCTTTTCTAAATCAGCATATTCAAATTTCAATCTAGCGGCTAATTCCTGCTTTGGATGGACATCAAAGGCAACAACTTCCATCTGAAATCCCTTGGCAATCTGAATTACATATTGCCCAATGATTCCCGTACCAACTACACCCAAAGTTTTACCGCGTAGGTCAAAACCTTGTAGTCCTTTAAAGGAGAAATAACCTTGCCGGGTGTTATGGACTGCCTCAATAATATTGTGGCTGATTGCCAGCAATAATCCAAAAACGTGTTCAGCAATAGTATTTTCTCCGTAATTGGGAACGTTGCAGATTGTCACGTTCTGAGTTTGACAATATTCTGAGTCGATGTGGTCAAAACCAGTTGAACGGGTGGCAATTAATTTGAGTTGGGATAACTGTTGGAGAACTTCCGCATTAAGCTGGGAATCGATGAAGGTGGAGACAACATCGGCATCGGCATATTGTCCAGCATTCGCGTTTTTTAGTTGCTCGTCCACGAACTTAAGTTCATGTTCCTTACTCAAATCATTGAACGCCTCTTTTTCCCAATCTTCGACTTCAAAAATAACTACTTTCATCACTTTACCTCTGACGTATAATTAATTCAGTTTCGTTTGATTCTTGAAAGTTATTCAGAGTGCCGTGCCATTCGCTCAAGAATAATTGTAAGTTGGGTTTAGCCATCAAGCAAAAAAAAAGGATAGGTTAAGAAACCCATCCTTTGTAATCTGTCTTACCTGACTGCCTGACACATCTTTGTAGATGCTTGGTAGATCAAGGGTGACAGGTTAATGAACGGATGCGAGAGAACCAAATCTGGTCATAGAAATCATGCTCAGCCCGTTTAGAT